>JAFMMJ010000017.1 GCA_017859785.1 Ilumatobacteraceae bacterium | reverse complement strand
GCGGCGTGCTCCTCCCAGAGTCGCCGCGACAGGTCCCCCTCCCCCGCTGCCATGACCTCAGGCTACGTTCGCCCCGTGGACTTCTCCGTGTGGCCGAACATGTCGTACCCGGTCGAGGAACTGCTCGATCTCGCCCGCTGGCTCGACGCCGGTGACTGGCACGGGTTCTGGTTCGCCGACCACTACATGGGCAACACCGGCACCACCGAGGTGTCCGACACCCCCGGGCACGAGTGCTGGGCGATCCTCCCCGCGGTCGCCGCCGTGACCTGCCGGATGCGCCTCGGACCTCTCGTGGCGCCGACCTCGATCCACCACCCCGCCCTGCTCGCCAATCGAGCCGCGACCATCGACCACCTCTCCAACGGACGGTTCGTGCTCGGCCTCGGTGCCGGATGGCAGATCAACGAGCACCATGCCTACGGGATCGAGCTCGAGGCGCCCGGGAGACGCGTGACCCGGTTCGAGGAGTCGATCAAGATCATCCGCTCACTTCTCGACGAGCGCCGAACCGACTTCACCGGTGAGATTCATACGATCCGCGACGCCCCTTGCGAGCCGAAACCAGTGCAGGATCGACTGCCGATTCTCGTCGGAACGGGCGGCGACCGAATGCTGCGCATCACCGCACGTCACGCCGACGAGTGGAACACCTGGGGCCGCCCCGACGGAGCGGCCGAGCGAATGGCCGCCATGAGATCGGCCTGCGAGCGCGTCGGCCGCGACCCGGCGACGCTGCGCTGCTCAGTGCAGTCGATCGTGGTCGTCACCGACGATGACGAAGCGACGAGGCGCGTGCTCGAGGGGCCCGGCGGCGAACGCGCCATCGCGGGGCGACCGGACGAACTCGTCGAACTGCTCGCCGCCTACCGATCGACCGGCTTCGACGAATTCATCGTGCCGGACTGGTTCATGGGTCCGACCGCGACCGCGCGACAGGAAATGCTCGAGCGGTTCATGACGGAGGTCGTCAGCGCCCTCGACTGACGGCTCACTCCGGCTCGGGGTGGAAGTGGGCGTGCACCGCCTCAGCAACCGCGTCGGGGAGGAAGGGCAACCCGCGCAACGTCTCAAGGTCCGCCGCCTTCACCGCCCGCACCCCGCCGAGCGCCTTCACCAGTCGCTCGCGTCGGGCCGGGCCGAGCCCGGGGATGCCATCGAGGGATGAGCGCGTCATCGACTTCGATCGCCGCTCCCGGTGGAACGAGTTCGCGAAACGGTGTGCCTCATCGCGGATGCGTTGCAACATGAACAATCCGTCGCTGCCGCGAGGAACCCCGACCGGCTCGGATCGCCCGGGCAGGTAGACCTCCTCGAACCGCTTCGCCAAAGCGGCCACCGGGATCTCGTCCTCGAGACCGAGCGCCGCCACCACCCGCTCGGCGACCGCCAACTGGCCCTTACCGCCGTCCACGAGGAGCAGCTGCGGCGGATAGGCGAACCGCCCCGGTTTCTCCCCTCGCTCGTCGATCGGCTGGTCGCGCTCCTCGACATAGGCCGCAAGGCGCCGGGTGAGCACCTCTTCCATGGCCGCGTAGTCGTCGTTGCCGTCGATGTGCACCTTGAAGCGTCGGTACTGCCGCTTGTCGGGCAGCCCGTCGGTGAGCACGACCATCGACCCGACGTAGTCGGTGCCCTGAAGGTGCGCCATGTCGTAGCACTCGATGCGCAACGGCGCCTCCGGCAACCCGAGCTGATCCTGCAACTCGGTGAGCGCCCTCGACCTCGTGTTGTGATCGCTGGCCCGCCGCATGCGGTGCCGGACGAACTCCTCGCGGGCGTTCTCAAACACCGTCTCCATCAAGCGCCGCCGGTCACCTCGCTGAGGAACGCGAACCTCGACGCGACTCCCTCGCTCCAGCGCCAGCCATTCCTCGATCAGCGGGCCGATCGACGGCTCTCGGGGCACCAGAACTGTGCGTGGCACCCCGTTCGGAGGTGTCTCCGCGTAAAACGACTCGAGCACCCGGTCGATCAGCGCTCCGCCCTCGACATCCTCGACCTTGTCGACGATGAACCCCTTACGTCCCACCACTCGCCCGCGACGGATGTGGAACACCTGGACCGATGCCTCAAGCTCGTCATCAGCGATACCGAAGACGTCGATGTCCTCGTCGCGAGCGGCGACCATCTGCTGCTTCTCGACCGCCTTGGTGACCGAATCAAGGCGGTCGCGCAGACGCGCGGCCCGCTCGAACTCGAGCTCGGCCGATGCCTCGCGCATCTCGGTATCGAGTGCCCTCACCACATCCTCGGTATCCCCGCCAAGGAAACGGCAGAGCCCGTCGACCATCGAGGAGTAGTCGTCCGCCGATACCTCACCGACGCACGGTCCGGCGCACTTCTCGATGTGGAACAGCAGACAGGGCCGACCAAGTCGCTCATGCTGTCTGAACTTGCCCGGCGAGCAGGTGCGCACCGGAAACGAGCGAAGCAGGAGATCGAGGGTCTCACGGATCGCGTACGCGTGGGCGTAGGGACCGAAGTATCGAACCCCGCGACGACGGCGACCGCGCACCACCACCGCCCGCGGCCACTCCTCATCGGTGGTCACGGCGAGCAGCGGATAGCTCTTATCGTCGCGGAGGCGCACATTGAAGCGCGGGTGATGCCGCTTGATGAGGGAGTACTCGAGCATCAGCGCCTCGACCTCGTTGCGGACGATGGTCCACTCGACCCTCTCGGCGGTCTCCACCATCTGACGAGTTCGTGGATGAAGCCGATCCGGGGCCTGGAAATAACTCGAGAGACGCGAGCGCAAGCTCGAGGCCTTGCCGACGTAGATCACCTGACCGTGCCGGTCGATGAACTGATAGGAGCCCGGAGCGTCGGGGATGGTGCCGACTGGCGGGCGTTCGACCATGTCGTCAGGCTAGGTCCGCCCCACTGAGGGCGCCGTCCCGGGGAACGTGTCGGCATGCGGAGCGCTCCGACCGGTACCGTGTCGATGTGGCGCAACGATTCCAGTTCGGTCTTCCCGAACCCCGGCGACGCGACGGGTGGTTCCGAGTCGGCAACGTCGACGTGACCACCACCGCCTTCCTCGTCGGACTCGGCGCGATCATGCTCATCGTCTACGCGGTGAGCCCGAGCTCGGCCAGCCGGCTCGTCTTCTTCCCCGACCTCGTCCGCTCCGGCGAGGTCTGGCGTCTCGTCACCTGGCCGATCGTCAGCGTCCCGAGCTTCTGGGTGCTGATCTCGATGTTTTTCTTCTGGTACTTCGGCCACATCGTCGAGGAAATGATCGGCCGCATTCGGTTCACCCGGCTGATCGCTGCCATCGTCATCGCCCCAACGCTGTTCGTGAGCATCGTCGACCTGCCGACGGCACCGGAGGCGGGCCTCAATCTGCTCGGCAGCATCATGCTCGTCGTCTTCGCCGCCGAGAACCCGAACGCCCCGTTCTTCTTTAACATCCCGGCCTGGATCATCGCCTCGGTGTTCATCGGCATCGACATCCTCGGCTACGTCGGCAACCGCTGGTGGGGCACGCTCCTCGTGCTCCTGATGGCGCTCGGGATCGCCCTCGTCACCATCCGCCAATGGGGCTTCGCCGAACGGCTCGACATGATCCCGCGCTTCGCCCGCTCAAGCCGTCACCGCAAGCCGACCCGAAGCTCCTCGGGTCGCGCCCGTCGCCCCGCCCCGCGCCGCACTGGGCGCACGGGCCGCACCGAGGTGGTCAAGGGGCCGTGGGCTCCTCCCTCAGTTGACGGGGTCGCCCGCGAGAGCATGCAGGCCGAACTCGACGGTCTTCTCGACAAGATCTCCGCTCAAGGTCTCGACGCTCTCTCGAACGACGAGAAGAAGCGGCTCAACGAGCTGTCGAAACTGCTGCGCTGAAACGCGCGCCCGTGTACCAGCCGTAGACCAGCATCCCGCCAGCGAGCACCGTCGCGAGGTCGGCGAGAATGTGGAACTCGAAGGCCTGCTTCACGAACCCGGATCCGAAGGCGGCCGCCGCCCCACACAGGCTCAGCGTCAGATCGCCAGTGCCCTGCGCCTCCACCCGCGACTCCTCGGGGACCGAGGCAGTGAGGAGCGTCGTGCCCGCGATCAGTCCGAGATTCCAGCCGAGCCCGAGCAGGAACAGTCCCACGAACACCAGCACAGGCACATAACCGGCGATCTGCACAACGATCGTGCTCACCCCGAGCATCGCCGCGCCGATCTGGATCGCTCGGACGGTGCCGACCCGGTCGACGAAGCGGCCCACCAGCGGCGCGAGTCCGAACATGCCGACGATGTGCAGGGCGATCACCATCGACGAGAGATCGGCGTGACCGTGATCGTCCATATGCGGGGGTGTCATGGTCATCACACCGACCATCGCGGCCTGCGAGCCCGCCATCGCCACCAGCCCGAGCATCGCCCCGCGGGACGAGCGGATCACCCCGAAGGAACGACGCGCCTGCTGGATCGGCCGCACCCGAGCGGCGTTCGGGTCGACCGCACCGGAGAGCACCAGTGGATCGGGTCGGAGCAGCGTCAGGTAGACCGCGGCCCCGACCATGAGCAACGCGGCGGCGAAGAGATACGGCCCGACGTACTCATCGAGGCCGATCGCCATGCCGAATCGCTTCTCGAGTGGCGTGAACACCGGGCCGAACACCGCTCCGAGCGTTCCGATCCACACCACGGCACCAATGGCGGTGGCTCGCTCCTCCGGTGTGGCGAGATCGGCTGCGGCGTATCGGGTCTGCAAGGTCGCCGCCTGCCCGGAACCGAACATGAACATCCCGATGATGAACAGCCAGAACCAACGGGTTTGCCCGCCCGAGGCGGCGACTAGGGCGCCGACGGCCCCGATCGAGAAGGCGATAGCGAGACCTGGGCGACGACCGCGGCGGCGCATGAAGGCGGCCAGCGGAATCGCTGTCACCGCGGCCCCGAGGGTGAACGCCGCCGACCCGAGCCCAGCGAGACGATCGCTACCGAGCATGTCCTTGGCGAGCAGCGACACCACCGCGACGGTGCCCGCTACCGCCGCCTGACCCGGCACCACCGCGAGTCGAAGGACGCCAAGCGTGCGGCGCTGCGCCGCCGCTCGATCGGGGATAACCGAGAGGTCGCTGGGGCTCACGCGAGCAACTGTCGCAGATAGCGACCGGTGTGGGAGGCCCCGACAGAAGCCACCGACTCCGGTGTTCCCTCAGCCACCAAACGCCCCCCGCCGACTCCACCCTCCGGTCCGAGATCGATCAGCCAGTCAGCTGTCTTGATCACGTCGAGGTTGTGCTCGATGACGAGCACCGTGTTGCCCTGGTCGACCAATCTCGAGAGCACGGTCAGCAACCTCCGGACGTCTTCGAAGTGCAAGCCGGTCGTTGGTTCATCGAGCAGATAGATCGTGTGACCGGTCGACCGCTTCGCCAACTCCGTGGCGAGTTTCACGCGCTGAGCCTCGCCGCCCGACAGCGTGGGCGCCGACTGGCCGAGGCGCACGTAGCCGAGACCGACATCCATCAACGTCTGGAGGTGCCGGGCGATCGGCGGCTGGTTGGCGAAGAACTCGACCGCCTCAGCGATCGGCATGTCGAGGACATCGGCGATATTGCGTCCCTTGAACTCGATGTCGAGGGTGTCGCGGTTGTAGCGCGCTCCCTTGCACACCTCGCACGGGACGTACACGTCGGGCAGGAAGTGCATCTCGATCTTGATCGTGCCGTCGCCTGAGCAGGCCTCGCATCGCCCCCCCTTCACGTTGAAGGAGAACCGGCCGGGCAGGTAGCCGCGAACTTTCGCCTCATTCGTGGTCGCAAACAACTTTCGGATGTGGTCGAACACACCCGTGTAGGTCGCCGGGTTCGAGCGAGGTGTGCGCCCGATCGGCGACTGGTCCATGTCGATCACCTTGTCGAGGTGCTCAATGCCGTCGATCCGCTTGTGCCGTCCGGCCGGAGTCTTCGACTTGTAAATGCGTTGCATCAGCACCGGGAGCAAGATGTCACGGACCAGCGTCGACTTGCCTGAACCCGACACTCCCGTGACCGCTACGAAACACCCGAGCGGAATCTCGACCGTCAGATCGTCGAGGTTGTGCTCGCGGGCACCCCGCACGACGAGTCGCTCGGCCTTGGGCGGGCGCCGCTCCCCCGGCACCGGAATCGAGCGTCGACCCGAGAGATAGTCGCCGGTCACCGAGTCGGCCACGGCGTCGAGGCCTGCCACGGGCCCGGAGTAGACGACCTGGCCACCGTGCTCGCCCGCCCCGGGGCCGATATCGACGATCCAGTCGCTCTCTCGGATCGTCTCCTCATCGTGCTCGACCACGAGCACGGTGTTGCCGAGATCGCGGAGCCGGGTGAGCGTGTCGATCAGCCGCCGGTTGTCGCGCTGGTGAAGACCGATCGACGGCTCGTCGAGCACATACAGGGTGCCGACCAGCCCCGATCCGATCTGGCTCGCGAGCCGGATGCGTTGGGCCTCGCCACCGGCGAGGGTGCCCGCGGAACGTGCCAAAGTCAGGTAGTCGAGGCCGACGTCTAAGAGGAAGCCGAGGCGGGCGTTGATCTCCTTGGTCACCCGCTCGGCGATCATTCGATCGCGCTCACCAAGCTCGAGGCCGGCGAGAAACTCTGCCGAGTCACGGATCGACATCTCGCACACCTCGGAGATGTTCTTCCCGTTCACCGTGACCGCGAGGGTGAACGGCCGGAGTCGCGCGCCTCCGCACGCCGAGCACGGCACCTCGCGCATGTACCCCTCGAACTGCTCGCGGGTCCAGTCGCTGTCGGCCTGCTCATGGCGTCGCTTGATCCAGGGGATCACCCCCTCGTACTCGGTGCTGTAGGAACGCTGACGCCCGTAACGGTTGCGATAGCGCACGGTCAACTGGCCACCGGTGCCGTGGAGGAGGATTCGCTGTTGCTTGGCCGGCAAGCTCGACCACGGGATATCCAGGTCGATCTCGTTAGCGTCAGCAACCGACTCGAGCATTCTCACGAAGTACTGCGTGTGCGCGCTCCGCCACGGGGCGATCGCCCCGTCATGCACCGACAGATCGGTGTCGGGGACGACGAGTTCCGGATCGACCTCGAAGGTGGTGCCGAGCCCGTCGCAGGTCTCACAGGCGCCATAGGGCGAGTTGAACGAGAAGTTTCGGGGGGCGGGCTCGGGATGGCTCGCCCCACAGGTCGGGCAGGCGAGGTGCTGGCTGAAGGTCAGCGTCTCGTCCTCACCCCCGTCTCCAGCACCGACCAGTTCGATCTGCGCGACGCCGTCGGCGAGGGTGAGGGCTGACTCGAGGGAGTCGGTGAGTCGCCGCTCGATTCCCTCACGGAGCACGAGACGGTCGACGACGACCTCGATGTCGTGTTGCTCGTAGCGGGCGAGTTTCTCCTCGCGGGCGAGGAACTCGTCGATCTGCACCGTCTCGCCGTCGACCCGCGCTCGCACGTAGCCCTGACCGGACAGATCCTCGAGCAGTGTCTCGTACTCGCCCTTGCGTCCACGGACGACCGGAGCGAGCACCTGGAACCGCGTTCCCTCCGGCAGTTCAAGCACCCGGTCGACGATCTGCTGGGGGGTCTGGCGCTGTAGCCGGGTGCCGTCATCGGGGCAGTGCTGCACCCCGATACGGGCGTACAGCAAGCGGAGGTAGTCGTAGACCTCGGTGATCGTCCCCACCGTCGACCGAGGGTTCCGGCTGGCCGACTTCTGATCGATGGAGATCGCCGGGGAGAGTCCCTCGATGACATCGACATCGGGCTTGTCCATCTGCCCGAGGAACTGCCGCGCGTATGACGAGAGCGACTCGACGTAGCGACGCTGACCCTCGGCGTAGATGGTGTCGAAGGCGAGGCTCGACTTTCCCGAACCGGAGAGACCGGTGAGCACCACCAGTTGATCACGTGGGATCTCGACGTTCACGTTCCGGAGGTTGTGCTCCCTCGCCCCGCGCACCGAGATCACTGGAGGACCGTCGGACGAGCGCGGTGGACGCTTCGGCGCGACCCCTTTCGCTACAGCCGGTTTCGCGGCTGGCTTCTTCGCGACCGGCTTCTTCGCAGCCGGCTTCTTAGCGGCCTCCCGCTTCGCTGGCGACTTCTTCTCGGTCGTCGGGGTTCGGGGGGCCATCGTCGGCGAGGCTAACGGTGCGTCGCTCAGCGGGCGTCACGCAGTTCGCGACGGAGTTCGTTGATCTCATCACGCAGGCGGGCCGCGTACTCGAACCGAAGATCCACCGCTGCCTCGTGCATCTCGGCCTCCAGCGTCTGGATCAGGCGGGCGATCTCGCCTTCGGGAAGCGAAGCGAGCTCCCGCTGCACCCGGTCACGCTCCTTCTGGCGGCGCCGGTCCTTACCAGGTACCGGAGCGGTCGCGGACTCAGGTCGAAGCATCGACAGGATGTCACCGACCGCCTTGCGGATGGTCTGCGGGTCGATGCCGTGCTTCTCGTTGTGGGCGAGTTGGAGCGCACGGCGTCGCTGCGTCTCCCCGATCGCGCGCTTCATCGAGTCGGTGATGCGGTCCGCGTACATCACCACTTCGCCCTCGACGTTTCTCGCCGCTCGACCGATCATCTGGATGAGCGAGGTCTCACTGCGGAGGAACCCCTCCTTGTCGGCATCGAGGATGCAGACCAACGACACTTCCGGCAAGTCGAGACCCTCACGCAGCAAGTTGATGCCGACCAGCACATCGAACTCGCCGAGGCGGAGCGCCCTCAGGATCTCGATCCGCTGAATGGTGTCGATATTCGAATGGAGATAGCGAACCCTGAGCCCCTGCTCGAGGAGATACTCGGTCAGGTCCTCTGCCATCTTCTTTGTCAGCGTGGTGACGAGCACCCGATCGCCGCGGGTCACGCGACCCTCCACCATCGCCATCAGATCGTCGATCTGCCCCTTCGTCGGGCGGACCAGCACCTCCGGATCGACGAGGCCCGTCGGCCGCACGATCTGCTCGACGACCCGATCGGACACCCTGATCTCGTAATCGCTCGGCGTCGCCGACAGGAAGACGCACTGGTTGACACGCTCGAGCACCTCTTCGAACCGGAGTGGCCGATTGTCGCGGGCGCTCGGCAGCCGGAAACCGTGCTCGACGAGTACATCCTTTCGGCTTCGGTCGCCGGCGTACTGGCCGTGCAACTGCGGCACCGCCACGTGACTCTCATCGATGACGAGGAGGTAGTCGTCGGGGAAATAATCGAGGAGGGTGAAGGGAGGCTCGTCAGGCGCGCGGCCGTCGATGTGCATCGAATAGTTCTCGATCCCGTTGCAGTAGCCGACCTCGGCCATCATCTCGAGGTCGTATTGGGTTCGCATTCGAAGGCGTTGGGCCTCGAGGAGTTTCCCGGCCGCCTCGAACTCGGCCAGACGGGTTTGCAACTCGGCTTCGATTCCCTGGATGGCTCGGGCCATCCGCTCCACCCCGGCCACGTAATGGGTGGCTGGGAAGACGTGAGTGCGCGACATCTCCTCGAGGGTCTCGCCGGTGACCGGATCGATACGAGTGAGACGGTCCACGGTGTCGCCGAAGAGCTCAATGCGCAGCACCGACTCCTCATACGAGGGATGCACCTCGATGGTGTCGCCGCGAACCCGGAACTTGCCACGGCCGAGGGTCATGTCGTTCCGGTCGTACTGCATGTCGACGAGACGCCGGAGGATCGACCGCATGTCGTAATCGACGCCGACGCTGAGATCGATGAGCTGACCGCGGTACTCCTCCGGTGAGCCCATGCCGTAAATGCACGACACCGAGGCAACCACGATGGTGTCCCGTCGGGTGAGCAACGCTGCCGTCGCCGAGTGACGCAGACGGTCGATCTCGTCGTTGATCGAGGCGTCCTTCTCGATGAACGTGTCACTCGACGGGATGTACGCCTCGGGCTGGTAGTAGTCGTAATAGGAGACGAAGTACTCCACCCGGTTCTCCGGGAAGAATTCGCGCATCTCCTGGGCGAGCTGGGCCGCGAGGCTCTTATTGGGGGCCAAGATCAGCGTCGGACGCTGCACCTGCTCGATCGTCCACGCGATCGTCGCTGACTTGCCCGAACCGGTGATACCGAGAAGGGTCTGGAACCGCTCGCCAGCGTCGATTCCCTCAGCGAGCGAGGCGATCGCCTTCGGCTGATCGCCGGCCGGTTCGAAGTCAGAGACGACCCGGAACCGTTCCTCGGTGACCGGGGTCGGGGGCGCGCTCATCGGCCCGCGCGGTTCGCGTCGACCACTGGCACATCCGGTGGCGGGGTGGTCGCCCGATAGCGATCGCCTTCGCCGGGCAGTAGGGCGTCGAACGCGCCGTCGACGAGATTCCAGTAGCGGCGCTCGATTCCGGCTCGTCCTCGATCGCGACCATCGAGATAGATGTCGAGAGCGACCTGACGCGGTACGTAGGTAACGACCTGACCGATGTCGGGACCGTCCTCGAGGAGCCGCACCCCGTCGGTGACGTCGACTCGGTCGTAGTTGCGTTCACGCGCGTCGAGGCGAACCAGTTCGTCGGGGTGCACCATTGTCACGATCCCGTTCATGCAGGCACCATCAACCTCGGTGATCCCGAGAGCGACCACCACGTCGACTCGATCGACGTCCGGCCCAACGAGATCGCCCTCGGCGACCGGCATGCCGTAGTTCCAGCGTCGTTCCCACCCGTCGCACTCCGCAGCTACGAAATCGACCCCTCGAATCGGATCGCGTCGGAGTGTCCCTCCGAGCGATGTCGGACTGACCAGCGAGCCGTACCCGAAGACCCAGATGCTCTCGCTCACGAACCCGACGCTACCCCCCGGCCGCGAGCCGCAAGAGGTCGTCCCACACCTCACCGACCCGCCGGTCGAGCGTCGCCTCGTCACCAGAGTTGTCGATCACGTGGGTGGCGATCGCGCGCCTCGCCTCGCGGTCGGTTTGGCTCGCGATGCGGCGACACGCGTCGTCGGCATCCATCCCGCGGAAGGCAACAAGTCGCTCAACGGCGATATCGGGATCGACATCCACGACGATCGTGGCGTCAAGATCATCGCGAGGGTTCTCGGCGAGAAGCGGAAAGTCGAGGATGACGATCCGATCGGTCTCGCTCAGCAAATCGATACGGGATCGGATCTCGCGCTGGAGCGCAGGGTGGACAATCCCGTTCAGATCAGATCGCGCCGATCGGGCCGCTTCTGAGTCGCCGAACACGACCGCCGCCACGGCCGCTCGGTCGAGGGAACCGTCGTCGAGGATCACGTGCGCGCCAAAACGCTCGGCCATCTCGCTCAGCACGGGCGACCCCGGCTGCTGGAGCTCGCGGACGATCGCGTCAGCGTCGATGATCTCCGCGCCGTGCCCGGCGAGGAGAGCCGACACAGTGGACTTGCCGGCTCCGATACCGCCCGTCAGTCCGACGAGCAGCACGGTTCAGTCGTCCGATTCGGCTTCGGCGGGGGTCTCCGGGGCGGCGACCGCCTCGGGGGCAGCCTCGGAGCCGCTCTCGTACTCGGCCCAAGCCGCCTCCACCTCGTCATCGCTGTGGGTCCAGTTGCCCTCAGAGTCGACGTCGAAGTGCTCGCGGTACTCGGCAGCGAGCTCGCCACCCTCAGCGGCCTGCTTGATCGACAGGCTGATGCGGCGACGCGGGAGGTCGAGATCGATGATCTTCACCCACAGCTCCTCGCCGGGAGTGACGATGTCGGCGGGGTTCTCAACGTGGTGGGCCGACATCTCGGAGATGTGAACCAGACCCTCGATCCCGTCGCCCACCTGCACGAAGGCACCGAACTGCACGAGCTTGGTGACGCGGCCGTAGACGAGCTGGCCGACGGCGTGACCCTCGGCGAACTCCGCCCACGGATCCTGCTGGGTGGCCTTGAGCGACAAACTGATGCGCTCGCGGCTGAAGTCGACGTCGAGCACCTGGACGGTGACCGGATCGCCGACAGCGACCACGGAACCCGGATGGTCGACGTGCTTCCACGACAGCTCGCTCACGTGGATGAGGCCGTCCATGCCGCCGAGATCGACGAAGGCGCCGAAGCTGACGACGGAGGAGATGGTTCCCGAGCGAACCTCGCCGACCTTGAGGTTGGTGAGGAAGTTGTCGCGGGTCTCCTTCTGGTTCTCTTCGAGGTAGGCGCGACGCGACAGCACGACGTTGTTGCGGTTCTTATCGAGTTCGATGATCTTGGCCTGCACCACCGTGCCGACATAGGGCTGCAGATCGCGGACCCGGCGAAGCTCGACGAGCGAGGCCGGGAGGAAGCCGCGGAGGCCGATGTCGACGATGAGTCCGCCCTTGACGACCTCGATGACCGGACCCTCGACAATGGCGTCCGCTTCCTTCTTGGCTTCGATGTCGCCCCAGGCGCGCTCGTATTGGGCGCGCTTCTTCGAGAGGACCAGACGACCTTCCTTGTCCTCCTTGGTGAGGACCAACGCCTCGACCTGCTCACCCATGGTGACGATCTCGGCCGGGTTGACGTCATTGCGGATGCTCAACTCGCGGGAGGGAATCACACCCTCGCTCTTGTACCCGATGTCGAGGAGCACCTCGTCGCGGTCGATCTTGACCACGGTGCCGTGGACCAATTGCCCGTCATCGACATCGATGATCGAGGCGTCGCCTCCGTCGACGGCGTCGGCGAAACTCATTCCGAGATCGTTCGAGACGACCTCGCGGGGGGTGTAGTTGCCCTCGTCATCGAAGGTTCCCATTTGGGATTCTGCGGGGGCGATAGTGGTGTCGGACAAGGTCGGGTACTGCTTTCGGAAACGGATACGGATGGTCGGCGGAAGCGCCCAAAAGGGTCGCCAATCCGCGGCGGCAGAGCGTATCAGTGGCTCAGAGCGATGCAATCCGAGCGATGAGCAGGTGCTCGGGAAGGTCGACCGAAGGAGGTTTCGCTGAATAGTCCCCCGGTTCGGCGCCGTCGACGGTGACGACCTCGAGCCCGACGAGTTCGCAGAGCAACCGCAGTTCGCGAGGGGTGTACCCGCCGGTCCACAGATCGACCGCCTCAACGCGACCGGTTTCGTCGCGCACCTCGGTGCGCTCATGGATAATCCCCGACCCGACGTCGAGTGCCGCCTCGTAGTCGCCGCGGGCGATAGCGGCGGCGGTGAAGAGGCTGTTGAACGCTGAGAGGGCGAGGCGTCCTCCGGGCGCGAGGGCCGCTGCGATGCCGTCGAGCACTAGCCGGTCTCCGTCGACTCCCCCTCTGGAATCCTCAGGTCGCATCAGACCGAACGCTCCTTGGCAGAGGCAAATGACCGCGTCGAACGCGCCGCCGAACCGCTCGACCGAAGCGAGGTCGCGAGCGTCCAGTCGTTCGAAGGTGGCACCGGCAGGCGCCGACTCGACGGCGAGGTCGATGAACCGCTGTGAGATATCGACACCGTGGGCCATGACGCCACGTCGTGCCAGTTCATGACTGTGCCGTCCGGGGCCGCAGCCAACGTCGAGAACCCGATCGCCCTCGCGAAGCTCGAGCACTTCCATGAGTCGATCGACCTCGGCGACCGTGCCCTTCGTGAACGAGTAGCGGAGGTATGCCCCTCCAAGATGCTCCGCGACGGGCTCGAACCAGTGCTCGTCGTCGGTTCCGCCGGTGATGTTCGACGTCACGACTTCGCCGCGGCCCAGGTGTCACCCCACGCCACGTTGACTTCGAGAGGCACATCGAGATCTGCGGCGCCGCGCATCAACTCGATGACGAGCGGCCCAACGGCGTCGCACTCGCCCTCGGGCACCTCCACGAGGACCTCGTCGTGCACCTGAAGCACCAGCCTCGCGGCGTGACCCGCCGAGTCGAGGGCCTCGTCGATGCGCACCAGCGCGATCTTGAAGATGTCGGCGGCGAGGCCTTGGATGCCAGCGTTCATCGCCTGCCGCTCGCCCGCCTGACGCACTCTCCAGTTCGAGTCGAGCAGCTCGGGCACCGGGCGGCGACGGCCGAATAGCGTCTCAGTGAAGCCCTTGGTGCGGGCCTCTGCCACCGTGCGGTCCATGTAGTCGCGAACGTTCGGGAACGCCTGGAAGTACGCCTCGAGAATCGTGGCCGCCTCATCGGTCGGGATCGCCAAGCGCTGGCCGAGCCCGTACGCCTCCATCCCGTAGGCAAGACCGTAGGAGACCATCTTCGCCTTCGATCGTTGATCGACCGTCACCTCGTCGGGGTCGACCTCGAAGACGCGCGCCGCGGTCGCGCGATGGATGTCCTCACCAGCGGTGAAGGCGCCGACGAGCCCCGGGTCGGCCGCGAGATGGGCGATACAGCGCAACTCGATTTGGTTGTAGTCGGCCACCAGCAGGCGATGCCCGGCCGTCGGCCGGAAGGCAGTCCGGAACACCCGGCCCTCGTCCGTACGCACCGGGATGTTGTGCAGGTTCGGCCGATCACTCGAGAGTCGACCCGTGCGGGCGACCGTCTGATGGAAGGTCGCATGGATGCGTCCGTCGGAGGCCACCTCTGCGATGAGGCCCTCGCCGTACGTGCCGCGGAGCTTGTCAACCTCTCGGTGACGCAGAAGCGGCTCGATGAACTCCGGCCACTGATCGCGGAGTTTCTCGAGCGTTTGGGCGTCGGTCGAGTAGCCGGACTTCGTCTTGCGCACCCCAGCCGGGGAGAGCCCCCGCTCCTCGTAGAGCAGTTGACGCAACTGGGTGGGTGAATTGAGATTGAGATCGGGGTGCCCCGCCTCCTCACGCAAACGCGCGGCGAGTTCCTCGACCTCGGATCGCAAGCGGTCGCCGATCTCGCGCAACCGAACGACATCCACCTCAATGCCGAGATGCTCCATGCGGGCGAGCACCCGGACCAGTGGGGTCTCGATCTCGGCAAGCAAGCTCGCGGCACCAACTTCGGCCACCGCCGCGAGAATCGGCGCCGCGCATCGAGCCACCGCGAGCGCGGCATCACCGGCCGCCTGAGCGCGGTCCTCGTCCTCTCCGCCGAGATCGAGTTGCCCTGACGGCACGGCACGCCGCTCACCGATGGTGAGGTCGGTGAACCGGGCCACGAGGTCGGGGATCTCGTAGTCGCCGACGACCGGATCGACAAGGTAGGCGGCGATGGCAAGATCGAGTTCGAGCCCGCGGAGATCGATCCCGATTGGCAGAAGCGAGCGCATCGCATCCTTCGCGCGGTGCATCCTCAACCGCGGGTGCCCCCCGAGCGCGGCTCCAACCTCCGGGCGAGCGAGGAGGTCCGCGCCAACCCAGAGCACCCCACCCGAATCGTCGTCGGTCACCAGCGCAACCCCACCAACTGAGCTCCGGCCCGGCTCGCCGTCGAAATCGACCGCCAAGTGCAACACCTCGGCACCCTCCACAGCGGCCACCACTGCCGCAGGGTCATCGGCGCGATTCACGGTCGCCGCGATGGCCTCGACCGGTGCCGCGGTCGGCGCCTCGTCGAGGGTGACGCCTCCGAGCTCGGCCAACACCGACTCGAGTCGGCCGAGCAGCTGAGAGAACTCGAGCACACCGAACAGACGCCGCAGCTCGCCGGTGTCGGGAGTGAGCGCGAGCGTCTCCGCGGACAGGTCACCGACCGGGGCATCGGTGCGTAACACCATCAGCTCGTGGTTGTGACGGGCGCGATCCTCGTTCGCGGCGAGATTCTCGCGAAGCTTCGGTGTCTGCTCATCGAGCGCCGCGAAAATCCCGTCGAGCCCTCCGTGAGCGTTGATGAGTTTCGCCGCCGTCTTCTCCCCCACCCCCGGCACGCCCGGCAAGTTGTCGCTCGGGTCGCCGCGGAGCGCCGCGTACTGCGGGTAGAGCGCGGGGGTCACCCCCGTGCGCTCGAGGATCCCCGCCTCGTCGTACAGGGCGTAATCGCTGACCCCGCGCTTGTTGTAGAGCACCCGGATATGCGGATCGCGGACCAACTGATAGCTGTCGCGATCGCCGGTCACGATGATCACGTCGTCGCCGCGGGCCGCGAGCCCGTCAGCCGCCGTCGCGATCAAGTCGTCCGCCTCCCAGCCAGCCGCCTCCACCTGATGGATTCCGGCCGCCGCGAGCACCTCGCGCACCACCGGGAGTTGCTGACGGAGGGTGTCGGGGGTCGATTCGCGCTGGGCTTTGTATTCGGGCTCAGCCTCGTGACGGAACGTCGGCTCGGGCCGGTCGAACGCCACGAGCACACCGTCGGGGCGCTGATCGCGGAGCACGTTCACCAGCATCGACACCAGTCCGAACACGGCATTCGTCGGCTGTCCCGTGCTCGTCGCCATGTCCTCCGGGAGAGCGAAGAACGCTCGATAGGTCAGCGAGTTCCCATCGATGAGGAGATGCCGAGCCACGGAAGGATCGACCTCAGCCGGGGCGCAGCGAGCCGTCGAGGATGCGGTCAGCGACATCGCGCATCCGCACCCGCTCCGACATCGCGGTGCGCTGAATAAACGAGAAAGCGTCCGATTCCGACATGCCGACCTGATCGATCAGCAAGCCCTTGGCTCGATCGACGAGTTTGCGGGCCTCGAGTTGCTCGCCGAGGGCGTCGATCTCACCGGTCAGGTCCCGGAGCTCACGAAACCTTCCGATCGCCACCTCGATCGCGGGAACGAGATCGCTCCGCTGGAACGGCTTGACCAGAAAGGCGAGCGCACCAGCGTCGCGGGCCTGCTCGATCACCTCGCGCTGACTGAAGGCCGTGAGCATGAGCACGGCGCAGAGCTTCTCGGAGGTGATCACTCCCGCGGCCTGAAGGCCGTCCATCCCGGGCATTTTGACGTCGAGGATCGCGAGGTCGGGTGCCAGGTCGCGAACCAAGCCGACCACTTCATCGCCCCGGCCGGTCTCTGCCACCACCTCGTAACCCTCATCCTCGAGGGTCTCTCGCAGATCCATGCGGATGATCGCTTCATCCTCGGCGATCACGACACGGATGGCCATCAGCGGTTACCTCGGGCGAGTGGGTTCATCGGGGAGCCGCGGCGATCCGGTCGAGCAGTTCGTCTTGCCGGCGCTCAAGTTCGGCGATCTCGCCGACGAGGTGGAGACGATGTCGGTCAAGGGCGGAGGCGTGCCGACGGGCATCGGTGGCCTCGAACTCGGCGAGCGGAGTCTCCGAGACGAGCGCTCGGAGCGCGTGATCATCGGCTTCTGAGGCGACGACCGCGTACTGCTCCTCGATCTGGGCGAGCTCGTGCCGCAACTCCGCTAGTCGCGCGGCGTTCTGCGCCAGCCGTCGTTCCGCGAGCCAAGTGGCCATTCGAACATGCTAGGCCGACCACCAGCTGACCCACCGGAGCTACTGGGCTCGGTCGGTAACCGTTGTGGCTGAGAAGTGCCCCGAGTCGGATTCGAACCGACACTGGACGGTGTTTGAGACCGCTGCCTCTGCCGTTGGGCTACCGGGGCGACGCAGGGAGCCTACCGGCGACGCGTCTGCGCCTACCGAGCGGTAGCCGGCGACCGGGAGAACACCCGTCTAGCCTCTCCGGCGTGCTCGCGTTCACCTTCCCCGGGCAGGGGTCGCAACGTCCCGGAATGGGGCGTCCTTGGGTTGACCACGACAGTTGGGACCTCGTTCACGAGGCCAGCGAGGTCGCCGGTCGCGACGTCGCCCGTCTCCTGCTCGACGCCGAGGCCGAGGAGCTCCGCGACACCAGAAACGCCCAGCTCACCACGTTCGTGTCGAGCCTGATGGTGCTCGACGCCGTCGAGCGCCTCGGCGTCGACGCTGACGTCTACGCCGGGCATTCGCTCGGGGAGTACACCGCCCTCGCGGCCTCCGGCGCGCTCGGCTTTCCCGAAGGAGTCGCGCTCGTCGGCGCACGAGCCGACGCCATGCACGATGCCGGTCAAGAACGACCCGGCACGATGGCCGCGGTCCTCGGACTCGACGACGACAAGGTCGAGGTCGCCTGCAACCTCGCCGACGACGAGGTCTGGGTGGCCAACTTCAACGCCCCCGGCCAAGTGGTGATCGCTGGATCCCCCGAAGGCGTCGCCTCCGCCAGCGCCCACGCCAAAGAACTCGGCGCCAAGAAGGTCATGCCGCTGCAAGTGTCCGGGGCCTTCCACACCCCGTTCATGGGTTCGGCCCGCGACCGCCTCCGCGACGCGATCGCCACGGCTTCGATCCGCAGCAGTGACCTGCCGATCGTGTCCAACGTCGACTCGCTCGCCCACGACTCCGCTGACGACTGGACCAGCCTGCTCTCCGCTCAACTCACCAGCCCGGTGCGCTGGAAACACGGCCTCCTCGCCATGGCGCAGATGGGGGTCACCTCCTTCGCCGAGCTCGGACCGGGCGGGGTGCTCACCGGGATGGCGAAACGCACCCTCGACGACATCCACACCATCGCCGTCGCCACCCCCGACGACCTCGACCGATTCGTCGAGTGGATCGCTGGCACCGCGCCACCCGCCCCCGCCGCCGACCATGAGGGCGAGCATCTCTATCTCGCCGAGCGTTTCGTCGTCAGCCCGTCCGCTGGGGTGTTCTCCTCAGCCGGTCTCGCCGAGGGCAGCGCCATCGAGGTCGGGGCCATCCTCGGTCGCGTCGGTGACGACGAGGTGCGCTCCCCCTTCGCTGGTGTGTTCCAGAGCTACATCGCCGCCGATACCGAACGCGTCGCGCCAAGGCAACCGATCGCGTGGCTCCGCACCTCGTGAGGATCGTCCCATCTAGGGTGAAATAACCGATCGGCCCAACTGGGTCGTCGAGGAGGACTCCATATGCCCGCAACACGTCCCGGCGCCACCGGCGCGGTCATCTCCGGTTGGGGTACCGCGCTACCTGAGAAGGTGGTCACTAACCACGACCTCGAGAAGACGCTCGACACCAGCGACGAATGGATCGTCGCGCGCACGGGGATCTCCGAGCGCCGAATCGGCGGTTCCACGGCCTCGCTCTCGGTCGAATCGGGGCGGGCCGCCATGGAGATGGCCGGACTCACCCCGGAGCGCATCGACGCTCTCGTTGTCGCCACCACAACCCCCGACCGCCAATGGGGCACCGCTCCGATCATCCAGCGCGACCTTGGACTGTCCTGCGGAGCCTTCGAGCTCAACGCCGCCTGCTCGGGCTTCGTCTACGGCCTCGTCAACGCGCACGGGCTCATCGCCATGGGCGCCGAGCGAGTGCTGCTCATCGGCACCGACACCCTGTCGCGGATCACCGACTGGAACGACCGAGGGACCGCGCCCCTCTTCGCCGACGGATCCGGGGCCGTCGTCCTCGAGTCGACGCCCCACGGCAGCCAACTGCTCGGCTGGGATTTCGACGCGGACGGCTCAGCCAGCGAGCTGCTCTGGGCAGAGGTCGGGGGCACCGTCAACATGGACGGGAAAGAAGTCTTCCGGCGGGCCGTGCGAATCATGGTGGACTCCGCCGAGAAGTCGATGCGCCATGCCGGCGTCACCGGCGACGACATCGCCATGATCGTTCCTCATCAGGCGAACATCCGGATCATCCAGGCGGCCTGCGAACGACTCGAGGTGCCGCTCGACCGGGCCTCGGTGGTGATCGATCGCACCGGCAACACCTCGTCGGCATCCATCCCTCTCGCCCTCGCCGCTGCCCTCGACGACGGCCGGATCGAACATGGTGACCTCGTGCTCCTCGTCGGCTTCGGAGGGGGCATGACCGCAGCGAGCGCCGTCCTGAGGTGGGGCGGCGAGAAGGGAGCGTCAGCGTGAGTGACAACGGGAGGATCGTCCTCGTCACGGGAGGCTCGCGGGGTATCGGCCTCGCCGTCGCCCACCGCTTCGCCGCCGCGGGAGATCGCGTCGCCGTGACCTACAACTCGTCACCGCCCCCCGACGGCCTGTTCGGTGTGCGCTGCGACGTCACCTCAGCTGAAGACGTCGACCGCGCGTTCTCTGAGGTGGAGGAGCACTTCGGTGGAGCCGTGCAGGTGCTGGTGTCGAACGCCGGGATCACGCGGGACGGCCTGCTGTTGCGGATGGGTGAAGACGACTTCACCGCGGTTATCGATGCCAATCTCACCGCCGCCTACCGGGTGACGAAGCGGGCGGTCCAGCAGATGCTCCGCGCCCGCTCCGGCCGGATCATCCTCGTCTCCTCGGTTGTCGGGTTGCTCGGGGCCGCCGGTCAGGCGAACTACGCCTCATCAAAGGCCGGTCTCGTCGGGCTCGCCCGATCCCTCGCCCGAGAGCTCGGCTCACGGTCGATCACTGTGAACGTTGTGGCTCCCGGACCGGTCGCCACCGACATGACCGCCGCGCTCGGCGAGGACCGTTTGGCCGAGATCACCGCCTCGGTCCCCCTCGCCCGCATGGCCGAACCAGATGAGATCGCCGGGGTCGTCGAGTTCCTCGCCTCCCCCGATGCCGGCTACATCACCGGAGCCGTGATTCCGGTGGACGGTGGACTCGGTATGGGACACTGAGCGTCCCATCACGGACACCCGCCACTACCTACACTTGGCGGCGACCAACGCGATCGCGGATTCGCGACCATAAGGAGACGACATGGATCAGGAACTGTTCGCCCGCTTCAAGAAGTGCGCCGTTGAGGTGCTCTCGGTCTCGGATGACCAGGTCACCGAGGACGCGAAGTTCGGTGATGACCTCGACGCCGACAGCCTCGACCTCGTCGAGCTCGTGATGGCCCTTGAGGAGGAGTTCGGCATCGAGGTGCCCGAGGAAGACCTCGAGGGGATCGAGACCGTCGGCCAGGCCTTCGCTCTCGTCACCAACAAGCTCTGAGATGATCGGCACCGGACGGCGAGTCGCCGTCACGGGTCTCGGCGTTGTCGCCCCCTGCGGGATCGGCCGCGACGCCTTCTGGCAGGGTCTGCTCGGCCCCGGACTCGTCGACGCTGGACGCCTCACCACCATCGAGGACTGGGACCCGAGCCCCTGGTACGACTCGCCGAAGGATGCCCGCCGGGCCGATCGCAGCGAGCAATACGCGATCGCGGCCGCCACGGAGGCGCTCGAGCAGTCGGGGCGTCCCGCTGCGGATCCGAGTCGGATCGGAACGATCTTCGGAACGGGCGTCGGCGGCATCCACACCCTCGAGGAGCAGATCGTCGTTCGGCTCGATAAGGGCGAGCGTCGCGTCTCGCCGTTCCTCGTGCCCATGATGATGGCCAACGCGCCCGGGGCGAACGTGTCGATGCGATTCGACCTGCGCGGTCCGAACGAAACCCTCTGCACCGCCTGCGCCGCCGGCACGCACGCCCTCGGCTACGCGGCGCGCCTCATTGCCTGGGGCCTCGCCGACGCCGTGGTGGCCGGAGGCACCGAGTACGCCGGCACCCCGACCTCGCTCGCCAGCTTCGGCAACATGACCGCCCTTTCCTCCACCGGCACCAGCCGACCGTTCGACGCCGCCCGAGACGGCTTCGTCATGGGAGAGGGCGCCGCGGTCCTCGTGCTCGAGGAGTGGGAGTCCGCTGTCGGACGGGGAGCCCGCATCATCGGCGAGATACTTGGCGCGGCCTCGAATGCCGACGCCCACCACATCACCGCGCCATCACCGGGCGGTGTCGGCGCGATCAACTGCATGAGGCTCGCCCTCGCCGACGCCGGTCTCGACCCAGCCGAAATCAAGCAGGTGAACGCCCACGGCACCTCCACCCCGCTGAACGACGCCGCCGAAGCCGCTGCCGTGTCCGAGGTGTTCGGCCCCGGGGCCGTGCCGATCGTGTCGACGAAGGGGGTCACCGGCCACGCCCTCGGTGCTGCTGGAGCCCTCGAGGCGGCGGCCGTGCTGCTGTCGATGGAACACCGACTCATCCCGCCGACGGCGAACACCGTCGATGTCGATCCCGAGATGACCGTCGACGTGGTCACCGGCGAGGCGCGACCCTGGGACCCCGGCCCGACGATGTCAAACAACTTCGGCTTCGGCGGCCACAACGGGTCCATCATCATCGGCCCAGCCTGAGCTGGCGCCGGCTTAGGCGATCACGAACATCAGGTCGCACTCGGTGGCGACCTCGCCACCGACGAGCGCTCGGCCCGATCCGCGCCCAGCCCGCGCAGCGAGCCTCGTCATCGAGCACTCGAGAACGAGTTCGTCACCGGGCACCACCTGCCGACGGAACCTCGCCTTGTCAATCCCGCCGAAGAGCGGCAGCCGGCCCGCGAACCGCTCATCGGAGAGCACCGCGAGCGCGCCGACCTGGGCGATCGCCTCGCACATGAGCACACCCGGGAGGGTGGGGCGGCCCGGGAAGTGACCGGGGAAGAACCACTCGTCGCCGGTCAATCTCCAAACCCCTCGCGCTGACTCACCCGGCACGATCTCCAAGATCTCATCGACGAACAGGAATGGCGCTCGATGCGGAAGCAGGTCCTCTGGGCTCACGCGGCGACCCTAGTCAGGTGAGATCAGGCGTCGATGGCCGCTCGGACCTCGGCGACGTAGCGGCCCACCTCGTCGGGACCCGACTCGATGAGTCGGCGCACCATCGAGGCGCCTTGAATGACCCCATCGGCCACCCGACACGCGGTTGCTGCCTGCTCAGCGTTCGACACTCCCACCCCGACAAGGACCGGCAGATCGGTCAACGGGAGAAGCCGCTCGGCGAGCGCGGTCGCCGTCGCCGCGAGAGAGTCGCGCTCCCCGGTGACGCCGAGCAGACCGACCGAGTACACAAAGCCGCGCGAGCGCGCGACGATCTTCGGAAGCCGATCATCCGGGGCGGTTGGCGCGGCGAGCATCACGGTGTCAACCCCGGCGGCGTCAGCGGCCTCGCACCAGTCACCGGACTCCTCGAGGGGCAGATCGGGGAGGATGCATCCCGTCACACCGGCTGCGACCAGCCGATTGGCGAACCGGACCGGCCCGTCGTGATGGACGACATTGAAATACGTCATGACCGCGAGCGGGATGTCGACATCGAGATGCGGCACCTCCTCGAGCACCGACTGTGGCGTCGTGCCGGCCTCGAGGGCAGCCTGGGAGGCCTGCTGGATGACCGGGCCGTCCATGACCGGATCGGAGAACGGGATGCCGATCTCGACCGCGTCAGCGCCGTTGGCCGCGCACGCCCGAATGGCGTCCTGCCAGCCCGGATACCCGCCGGTGATGTACGGGACGAGAATCTTGCGACCTGATTCCTTGCACCCTCGCAGGTGTGACTCGAGACCCATCACTCAGCCGAGTTGGTCCTTCAGCACGTCCATCATCTGGCCGACGTCCTTGTCACCACGTCCACTCATGTTGACGAGCACGGTCTGACCCTTCAGCTGAGCCGCCTCGCGGGCCACCCAGGCGATGGCATGAGCCGGCTCGAGAGCCGGGATGATCCCCTCGGTACGGCTGAGCAACTGGAACGCCTCGATCACTTCGGAATCGGTCACGTTCGGATACTCCGCACGGCCGATCGACGAGAGATACGAGTGCTCGGGGCCGACCCCCGGGTAGTCGAGGCCCGCTGAGATGGAGTGGGCTTCCTCTACCTGGCCGTACTCGTCCTGCATCAGGAAACTCCTCATGCCGTGCACGACACCGGGTGCACCTCTTGACACCGCCGCACCGCCGGCTGGCTCGACACCGATGAGCCGGCTCGTGGTATCGACGAATCCCGAGAAGATGCCGATGGCGTTGGACCCTCCGCCCACGCAGGCCACGACGAGATCGGGGTCGTCACCGACGAGCGCGAGGAACTGCGTCCGAGCCTCCTCACCGATCACCCGATGGAACTGGCGCACCATGAATGGATACGGATGCGGGCCCATCACGGAGCCCAGGCAGTAATGGGTGTCGCCGACCGTCCCGACCCAGTCGCGCATCGCCTCGTTGACCGCGTCTTTCAAGGTGCGACTGCCGCTATGCACCGCCTCGACCTCAGCTCCGAGCAGGCGCATCCGGAAGACGTTGAGCGCCTGGCGCTCAACGTCGACAGCGCCCATGTAGACCTTGCACTCCATTCCGAGGAGCGCGGCCGCGGTGGCGCTCGCCACACCGTGCTGGCCGGCCCCCGTCTCGGCGACGAGCCGGGTCTTGCCCATCCGCTTGGCGAGAAGCGCCTGACCGATGACGTTGTTGATCTTGTGCGAACCGGTGTGGTTGAGATCCTCGCGCTTCAGGAACAGGCGGAGACCAAGTTCCTCACCGAGCCGGTGGCACTCGGTCAAGCCCGACGGACGACCTGCGTAGTCGCGGAGCACCGCGGCGAGTTCCTCGCGCCATTCCGGATCGTTCCACGCCTCGTGGAAGGCCCGCTCGAGCTCCTGGCAGGCCGGCACGAGCGTCTCGGGGACGAATCGCCCGCCGAACTCCCCGAAACGACCCGAATCATCGGGCTCGCCCATCAGCGATCGTGTGTCCGCGGTGATCGTCATTCGTCCTCCCAGTCGTAGGGCACGTCCTCGAGCGGAGGAAGGTCAGACATCTCGTCTGGGGGGGCCGCCGCTCGCGCGTTAGAGATGAATCTTCTCACCTTCACTGGATCCTTGCGACCCGGAGCGGCCTCAACTCCAGAAGAAACATCGACCCCCCACGGCCGAACCGCGCGGATGCCATCGGCCACATTGTCGGGGTTGAGACCCCCGGCCAGGATCAGGCGGACCGAGTCGGGCACCTCGGAGGCGAGATGCCAGTCGAACACCTTGCCGCTTCCCGGTGCCGGGGCATCCACCAGAACGAGATCGGTATGGAAGCGGTCGGCCCGCGACAGATGGTCGGAGTCAGCGCCGAACGCCTTGATGACGTGTCTGATCCCATGACCAGGACCCTTCTCCACAACCTCCCGCACCTGCTCCGGGGTCTCAGAGCCATGGAGCTGCACAGCGCGCACGCCGGCGCTATCGGCGATCGAGAGCACCCGCGCCGGCAGTTCGTCCCGGAAAACGCCGACCGTCAACACATCAGAAGGCAGTCTGCGCGTGATGTCGTAAACATGTTTGGCTACCACCTGGCGCGGTGACGGCGCGAAAATGAACCCGACGGCATCGGCGCCCATGGCGACCGCAAGAAGAGCGTCCTCCTCGTTGGTGATCCCGCAGATCTTGACGAACATCGACGCTGAACCTACTCGCGAGCGATCCGCTCTAACCGCTCACCCGCGACGCATCGAGCGAAGGGCGGCGGCCGGGTCACCTGAGGTGACCAACGACTCCCCGACGAGCACCGCCGCGTATCCGGCCTCAGCGAGCGCGAGCGCGTCATCGCGTCCCCGCACCCCCGACTCTGCGACACGGACCACGCCAGACGGAATCACCGAGGCCATCCGGACCGCACGCTCCTGGTCGACCTCGAAGGTGACGAGGTCGCGCTGATTCACCCCGACGAGATCAGCGCCGGCCGCGAGCGCGTGCTCGAGTTCGGTCTCATCGTGGATCTCGACGAGCACGTCCAGCCCGATCTCGTGGGCGAGACCGTGTAGATCGACGAGTTCCTCCACCCCGAGCGCCGCCGCGATCAGCAGCACACAGTCCGCTCCCATCAGTCGGGCATCGAGCACGTCGTTCGGAGCGACAGTGAAGTCCTTCCGCAGCACCGGCAAAGAGACCGCGGAGCGGGCAGCAGCGAGATCATCGGGGGACCCGCCGAAGAACTCGACATCGGTGAGCACCGAAAGGCAGGTCGCCCCGCCATCGGCATAGCTGCGCGCAAGGGCCGCCGGGTCGAGATCGGGCGCCAGGGCGCCTTTCGACGGCGATCGCCGCTTCACCTCGGCGATCACCCCAACCCCGTCGACTTCCGTGTCGACGGCGGCGAGCGCCTCACGAAAGCCGCGCGCCGCCGGAAGGTCGTCGCAACGGCGTCGGAGTTCGGTCGTCGAACGCCTATCCGCCGCGGCCTCGGCTCGATGCGCCTCCAGGATGCGGTCAAGGTAGGTCGCCATCGAGTGAGAGCCCCGAATCAGATCCCGAGTCGCGTCGAGAGCTCCGACATCAGCGAGTCGATCGGAACGCGAACCTGCTCCATCGAGTCGCGATCGCGGACAGTGACCGCCGAGTCCTCCAGCGAGTCGAAATCGACCGTCACGCACAGCGGCGTGCCGATCTCATCTTGACGCCGGTAGCGACGCCCGATCGCCTGAGTCTCGTCGTAATCGACCATGTAGCGCTCCCCGATCATCGACCTGATCTCGCGAGCGAGCGGGGTGAGCGTGTCCTTCTTCGAGAGCGGGAGCACCGCCACCTTGTACGGGGCGAGACGCGGATGAAGGCGCAGCACGGTGCGCGTCTCCCCATTGACCTCCTCCTCGTCGTAGGCAGCGAGGAGGAACGCGGCCATCGTGCGTGTGGCACCGGCCGCTGGCTCGATCACGTAAGGCACGTACCGCTCGTCGGTCGCCTGATCGAAGAAATCGAGGCGCTCGCCAGAATGGGCGGCGTGCTGAGTGAGGTCGTAGTCGGTGCGTTGGGCGATCCCCTCGAGCTCATCCCAGCCCCACGGAAAGAGGAACTCAACGTCGGAGGTGCCGGTCGAATAGTGCGAGAGCTCGTCGTCGGCGTGGGGGCGCAACCGAAGCATCGAGTCGGGAATACCGAGCTCGCGGTACCACTCCATCCGATGGTTACACCAGTACTCGTACCAGGACGCGCCGTCGGCGGGCGGAACGAAGAACTCGAGTTCCATCTGCTCGAACTCGCGGGTCCGGAAGATCCAGTTCTGCGGGGTGATCTCGTTGCGGAACGACTTACCGACTTGAGCGATACCGAACGGCGGGCGCTTACGGCTCGTCTGGAGCACATTCGAGAAGTTGGTGAACATTCCCTGAGCGGTCTCAGGGCGCAGATAGGCATCAGCGCCGGCATCAGCGACCGGGCCGGCTTGGGTCTTGAACATCAGGTTGAACTGGCGAGCTTCGGTGAAGGTGCCGCTTCCACCGCAACTCGGGCACACGTTCGGGTCGTCGAGCTTGTCGAGGCGGAACCGGTTGCGGCACACGGTGCAGTCGACGAGCGGATCACTGAAGTTGCTGAGATGCCCGGAGGCCTCCCACACCTGCGGGGGGCCGAGAACGGCCGCGTCGATGAGCACGACATCGTCGCGTTGCTGCACCATCGAACGCACCCAGGCGTCCTTCACGTTGCGGAGCATCAGCGACCCGAGCGGGCCGTAGTCGTAGGTGGACCGGAAACCGCCGTAGATCTCTGCTGACGGGTAGACGAACCCGCGCCGCTTGCAGAGATTGACGATCTGATCGAGTTCGGTCGCTGCCACGACCCCACAGGCTAGGGAGGCTCAGTGGCGTTCGAACAGTGCGATCGTCTTGAGGCGTCGCTCGAGGTGGTGCTCCATCGCTCTCGTCGCGAGCAAGCCGACCTCGTGAGTGGCGGGGCTCTCCGGCGCGGCGAGCGCCTCGTTGAGTCGGCCGCCGAGCACCGCGCGCAGCAGTGAGAGCGCGGCCGGTGACAGCGACACCCCTGAACGGCAGTTGCGACAGAGCACCCCACCCTCGTCGAGGTCGAAGGCAACGATCTCGACACCATCCCCTGACTCCTCGCATCGCACACAGGCATCGAGCATCGGGCTCAGCCCCTCGGCAGCGAGCAGTTTCCAATAGAACGCCGGCACGTTCATCGAAGACGGACGCTCCGCGATCGTGCGCAGCACCCCAACCGTCGAGCGGAACAACTGCGGGGTCGGCTCGCGATCAAGGGCGAGCTGCTCGACCGCCTCGATCGCCGCCATCCCCTGAGAGGTCCGATCGAGGGAGGAGAGCATCGGCCCGAGCCGATCGACCGACTCGACCTGGGTGACCGTGTCGAGCTCGCGGCCACGACGCAGCTGCACCAAGACATGACTCATCGGCTCGAGCCGCCCCCCGAACTTCGAGTTGGTCTTCCTGACTCCGTGCGCGACCGCCCGAACCTTCCCGTGCTCCTTGGTGAGCAGCACGACGATTCGGTCGGACTCTCGCAGGCGGTAGGTGCGCAACACCACCGCCTCGTCGCGATACAGCTCCTTCACGCGTCGAGTCCGCCGAAGCGGCGCCGGCGGCCGGCGTACTCGGCCACAGCCTCCGCCAGGTGATCCGGCTTGAGATCACCCCAGGGAACCTCCATGAAGACAAGTTCGGCATAGGCGAGTTCCCACACCAAAGAGGGCGGAAGGCGCGTAGGGGGCCCGAGCACGAGCACGAGGTCGGGTTCGCAATCGGCCGGCTCATAGAGCACACCGGCCACGGAGGCCTCGTTCACCGGATCGCCGCTGAGCGATCGCATGGCGGCCGCGAACCGCTCGCGCCCATCCGCCGCTGGATCGACGATCACCGTGCAACACCCAACCGGCTCGACGGTGACGGTGACCGGCGCTGCATCATTCGCGGACTTGAGACGGCCAGCGAGTCCCGCCACACCCTCGACCGAGTACGGACGAATCGTCAACCACTCGACACCCAGTTGCGCCGCGAGCTCACCCAGCGAGCGTCGTCTCGTCGCCCAAGCGGAACCTCCGAGCGCATCCCAATCGCCGGTCGAGCCACCGACGACGAGGACATGAGCAGGCCCCATCTGATCGCTCGCCGCCGCTCCGATCGCCTCCGTCACACCAGACGTCACCGGCCCATTCTCGCACGAGGCCATCGCTAACGTGGTTCTCCCGTGGCGACCTCTCACACACCTCTCGAGCACCCCAGGCACGACCGGCCGCTCCACGTCGCCTGCATCATGGACGGCAACGGCCGTTGGGCGGAGCAGCGTTCGCTCCCTCGCACCGCCGGGCACACCGCCGGGGAGGAGAACCTCGCCGAGGTTGTGCGCGCCTGCGTCGCGAGGGGAGTCGGCTGGCTCACCGTGTTCGGATTCTCGACCGAGAACTGGGTGCGGCCACGAGCCGAGGTGCGGCACATCCTCGGACTCCATGAGCGGCTCTTCGGACGGCTCGAGGAACTCAACGAGAACAATGTTCGGGTTCGATGGATCGGACGACCCTTCGACGGCCCGGAGGCCCGAACGCCGAAATACGTGCAGCGTGCGATTCGGCGAGCGATCAACGACACCTCGTCGAATACCGGGATGACCCTCACCGTCGCCTTCGACTACGGCGGCCGCGCCGAACTGATGGCCGCCGTCCGAACGCTGCGATCGACGACGGGCACCGTCGATGCCGACCGCCTCGCCGCACACCTGTACGACCCCGAACTGCCTGACGTCGACGTGCTCGTGCGCACCAGCGGCGAGATGAGGGTGTCGAACTTCCTGCTGTGGCAGGCCGCCGGGGCCGCCATCCATTTCACTGACGCCTCATGGCCCGACTTCGACGCTGACGACCTCGACCGCGCACTGGACCTCGTGCGTTGAGTGACGCTCCGCTCGGCGTCGGCGAGCTTCTCGACATCGCCACATCGGCCCTGCCCGCCGCTGAGCGACGACCAGGACAACGGGAGATGGCCGACGCCGTCGACCGCGCCATCGCCGAGGGGCGGCATCTGGTGGTGCAAGCCGGAACCGGTACGGGAAAGACGCTCGCCTATCTCGTCCCCGCGATGCGCGCCGGGCGTACCGTCGTGGTGGCCACCGCCACGAAAGCCCTGCAGGACCAGCTGGCTACCAAGGATCTCCCCTTCCTCGCCGAGCATCTTCGCGAACCTCTCGGCCGAGAACTCGAGTGGGCCGTACTGAAGGGGCGGTCCAACTACCTCTGCCGCCAACGGCTCGCAGAGGTGTCCTCCGGAGACGATCAACTCGCCCTTGAGGGGCTCGGCGACGGCCGGCGCGACGAGATCGCAGCGCTCGCCGACTGGGCCGAGTCGAGCGAGACCGGCGACCAAGCCGAACTCGACCGGCTCCCCGACCCAGCGGTATGGCGGGCGGTGAGCGTCACCTCCGACGAGTGCCCAGGGGCGAACCGTTGCCCGCTCGGCTCGACCTGCTTCGCCGAGGTCGCCCGCGATCGCGCGTCCACCGCTGATGTCGTCGTGGTCAACACGCACCTCTACGGGCTGAACGTCGGTGCCGATGACGCGATCCTGCCCGAACATGACATCGTCGTCTTCGACGAAGCCCACGTCCTTGAGGACGTCATGAGCGACACCGTCGGTGTCGACCTCTCCCCCGGCCGGTTCGCGACCGTGGCATCGACCGTCCGCCGAATCATCGACGACCCCTCCCTCATCGCCTCGATCGCCGACGCCGGAGTCGCCTTCGGGGAAGTGATCGAGGGTCACCGGGGCGAGCGACTCGAGATCCCGCTCCCCTCCGATGTCACCTCGGCTCTCGTCACCGCCCGAGGCGCTCTCGAACGGGCCTCGGCAGTCGTCAACGCCATCGAGACCGACGTCGAGGACGCCCGTCAACGTCGGTTGCGCGCGCAGGTCATCCTCACCCGATCCACCGAGATGATCGACCGGACGCTGTCACCGTCGGCCGACACGGTCGCCTTCGTCTCGGGCGCCCCAGGATCTCCGTCACTCGAGATCGCCCCGCTCGACGTCGGGCCCACCATGGCGGCCGGTGTCTGGTCGCGCCGCACCGCGATCCTCACCTCAGCCACCGTGCCTCGCTCCCTTCCCGAACGCATCGGCCTGCCCGAGCCAGAGGTCATCGACGTTGGGAGCCCCTTCGATTACGGCGAGAACTCGCTCCTCTATTGCGCGATGCACCTGCCCGCCCCGAACGACCCGGCGTTCCGAGCCGCCACCCACGAGGAACTCGCCGCGCTCATCACCGCCGCCGGCGGCCGGACCTTGGCGCTCTTCACCAGTTGGGCAGCAATGGATGAAGCCGCGGCCGCCCTCACCGGACAGGTCCCTCACACCATCCTCACCCAGCGTGACCTCCCGAAACCAGCCCTCGTCGCCGCCTTCGCCGAGGACGAGTCGACGTGTCTCTTTGCCACTGCTGGACTCTTCCAAGGGGTCGACGTGCCCGGCCGCACACTCTCGCTCGTTGTGATCGACCGGATCCCGTTCCCGCGACCCGACGACCCGCTGCTGTCGGCCCGACGCGACCGACTCGGCCGCGCCGCGTTCGGCCAAATCGACCTCCCGCGCGCCGCGACCATGCTCGCCCAGGCCAGCGGCCGCCTCATCCGCAATGACGCCGACCGAGGGGTGGTCGCCGTGCTCGACCGCCGCCTCGGCACCGCCGGCTACCGCTGGGATCTCATCTCCGCCCTGCCGCCCATGCGACGCACCCGCGACCGAGCCGAGGCGGAGCGGTTCCTGCGGGCGATCACCGACTGACCGCCGATCGGCCAATCCGTCTACCGTGCGCCCATGGCGAACGACACGGAATTGGTGCGCCTCGACATTGACCGGGGGATCGCGACGATCACCCTCGACTCCCAGCACAACCGAAACGCCCTATCGCGCCAACTCCTCGAGGAGCTCCACCGCGCCCTTGATCAAGCCGAGGAGGCCGCCGCGAGAGCGATCGTGCTCACCCACGCCGGACCTGCGTTCTGCTCGGGGGCCGACCTGCGCGAACGGTCAGCGGGTCCACCGGACTCTGGGCCGATGGTCGCCGCTCTCGAACGCCTCATGGACACCGAGCGTCCGACAATCGCCGCCGTTCGGGGTGCCGTCCGCGCTGGTGGAATCGGTCTCATGGCGTCCTGCGACCTCGTCGTGGTCGACACCTCGGTCGACTTCGCCCTCACTGAGGTGCGCATCGGAGTCGCCCCGGCGATCATCGCCGTCCCGATCCTGCGCCGCGTCGCGCCTGGGCGCATCGCCGCGGCCATGCTCACCGGCGAGCGGTTCGACGCCGCTGAGGCACGCGACATTGGACTGGTCACCCACGTGACCTCCGACGTCGTGGAAACCGTCGATGAGATCTGCGCTGGCGTGCTCCGAGGAGCCCCCGATGCGGTCGCGGCAACGAAACGGCTGCTCGCCTCGGTGCCGGGCGTCGATCGCACCATCGCGTTCGCTGAGATGCGTGCCCTGAGCGAACGGCTCTTCTCGTCGCCCGACGCCGCGGAAGGCATGGCCGCCTTCGCCGAGCGACGCCCACCCCGCTGGTCGCCCGAGGCGAACTGAGCCTCAGGCCATCAGCCGATAGCCGAGACCGCGCACCGTCACGATCAACCGCGGATCATCGGGGGCGTCCTCGATCTTCAGACGAAGTCGGCGCACATGCGCGTCGACGAGCCGAGAATCACCGAGGTACTCGTATCCCCAGACCCGCTCGAGCAACTGATCGCGGCTGAGCACCGCGCCGACATGATCGGCGAACTCGCAGAGGAGCCGATACTCCGTTCGGGTCACCGAGATCTCCACGTCATTTCTCGCGACCACCTGGCGCTCACGATCGAGGGTGACGCTCCCGAAACGCTCCACACCCGAGCGGCCGGAGTCCTCCGGCGCGGGTGAGAGCTTCGCCCGGCGTAACAGCGCCCGGATCCTCGCCGCGAGTTCCTTCGGCACCACCGGCTTGGTGACGTAATCATCGGCTCCCGCCTCCAGCCCCGCGACGAGGTCCTGAGTCTCGGTCTGGGCCGTGATGATGATGATCGGCACCGTCGAGGTCGCGCGAAGCGCTCGACAGACCTCGAAACCCGACAGATCCGGAAGGCGAAGGTCGAGGAGGACGAGATCAGGATGGTGCTGGCCGAATTGGACGAGCCCGGACGCCCCATCGGACGCCTCGTGCACCTCGTAGCCCTCGTCCTCGAGGGCGAGACGAAGAGCGAGGCGGATCGCGTCATCGTCCTCCACGAACAGCAGCGAATCCACGAGGCAAGTGTGCCACGCGACCCCATCCGCGAGGAGGTCGCGTTTTGTTACACAAATCGCACAGAACGGGCACCGGCGCGTCACAGGACCCCTGCATCATGAGATCTGTTCACGCTGCCCCGGTGAGGTACCTCCCTCCCCCTGGTGCCTCACCGGCAGCGGCGGAACCTCGGCTTCTCCATCGAGCAGCGCCGATCCCGCGTCATTCGCCTCTCCCCTCGTGCGCAACACTGTCCAGATGGCCCGTCTGCGATCACCCCGCCTCAGCACCCGGGTCGCGCTGTTCTTCGGGCTCATCGGGCTCCTCGCCGGACTCGGCCTGACCACCGCCACCTACTCGATCGCTCGCGACTCCCTGCTCGACCAGCGCGTATCGGCCGCGCGATCGTCCGCCTTCGACAACGCCCTCGCCGTCAAGAACGCCTTCGACCAGGCGCTCCTCCCCTCCGGCGGCCTCGACAGCAAGGTCATCTCCGACTCCTTCCTCACCCTCGATGTCGAGCCGGGCGGATTCAGCATGCTGACCCGTCCGTACATCCCGCTCTTCCTGCAGTTCCCCGCCTCGGCCTTCCCAACCGAGCTGCTCGACTCGGTGGAGCGCACCCAGTCGGGCCAACAGCAATTCGTGTACGACGGGGAGCCGTACCTCGGTATCGGTGTGCACATCGCCGCGTACGACACCTCCTACGTGGAGGCCTTCCCTCTCGGATCGACCGAGCGAACACTCCGCATCATCGTGACCGCCCTCTTGATCGGTTCGGTACTCGCCGCGCTCTTCGCCACCTTCTTCGGCTTCACGACGAGCCGCGGGCTACTCAAGCCACTGACCCGGGTAGCGGACGCCGCGGGCGATATCGCCCAGGGCGCCCTCGATGCCCGCCTCGACAACTCCGACGACCCCGAACTCGACCGACTCGTGCGTTCGTTCAACGACATGGCCGACGCTGTGCAAGCGAGGATCGAGCGCGAGGCCCGTTTCGCCTCCGATGTCAGCCACGAGTTGCGGTCGCCGATCACCGCGATGACCGCCGCCGTTGAGGTGCTCGCCGCCCGTCGCGATGAACTCGGCGACCGCTCTCGACAAGCCCTCGACCTGCTCGTGGAGCAGGTTCGACGATTCGACTCGATGGTCATCGACCTCCTCGAGTTGTCGCGCCTCGACGCCGGGGCCGTCGACGGCCACGCGGAGGAACTCGATCTCGTCGAGTGGGCCCAGCGCGTCGCTTCGCGCTCCGCGACGCCCGAAGTTCCGATCGAAGTGGAGCGAGGTGCTCCACGCCGCGCTGTGGTCGACAAGGTTCGTCTCGAGCGGATCCTCGGCAACCTCCTCGAGAACGCCGCCCACCACGCCGGTGGAGCGACGCGCGTCTCGATCGAACCCGGAGATCGCGTCGGCACACTGCTCCTCGCCGTGGAGGATGAGGGGCCCGGGGTCGCCGCCAGCGAGCGCGAACGAATCTTCGAACGATTCGCCCGGGGCAGTGCCGCCCGACACCGTGTCGGCACCGGCCTCGGGCTTGCTCTTGTCGCCGAGCACGCCGCCGCCATGGGGGGCGAGGCCTGGGTGGA
>JAFMMJ010000016.1 GCA_017859785.1 Ilumatobacteraceae bacterium | reverse complement strand
ACTACGTGCGCTCCATCGACGTCGATCGCTATCGCAAGATCGTCGCCGACCAGGGTCTGCGCCGCTGATTTTTGCGTCGGGTGATCAGCCCGACGATCTGTTTCTGCCAGACTGCGCGGGTCCGGCGCCGTCGGCGCCCTGTTCAGCACGGAGGTCCCGATGGCGATTGGATTCATCGGTCTCGGAAATGTGGGTCGCCATCTCGCCCGTTCGGTGCTGAGGGGCGGTCACGAGCTCGTCGTCCATGACCTCGACGCTGGCGCGGTCGCCGGCCTCGTCGCCGATGGGGCGATCGGCGCCGCATCGATCGCGGAAGTGTGCGCGTCAGCGGACACGGTGATCACCTGCCTGCCCTCGCCCGCCGTCATCGATGCGGTCGTAGCGGCCGAGGGTGGCGTGCTCGACGCGCTCTCCGGTCGGGAGGGCACCTGCTGGATCGACTGCAGCACGAACGACCGCTCGGAGACCCTGCGGCTTGCGGCGGTTGCGGCTGAGCGCGGAGTGGCAGTGCTCGAAGCTCCCGTCACCGGCGGCGTGCATATGGCCGCGCGGGGCGAGATCACCGTGCTCGTGGGCGGCGACGACGAGTTGCGCGAGCGGCAGCGTGACGTCCTCGACAGCCTCGGGAGCCCGGTCATCCACGTCGGCCCGCTCGGGTCGGCTGCGACCATCAAGGTGATCACGAACATGCTCGCTCTGACTCACCTCGTCGCGGCCGGCGAGGCGCTCATGCTCGCCAAGCGGAGCGGGGTGGATCTCGCCACGGCCTTTGAGGTGATCAAGCACTCGTCGGGCAACAGCTTCGTCCACGAGACCGAGAGCCAGGTCATCCTGAACGGCTCCTACAACATCAACTTCACCATGGATCTCGCGGTGAAGGACCTTGGATTCGCCATGGCCTTCGGACGTGAATCCGGTGTGCCACTGGATGTGGCCGGACACGTGTACCAGACATTCATTAGAGCCCGTGAGGCCTATGGCGGATCGGCGTGGTCTCCGGAGGTCGTCCGCCTCCTCGAGGACGCCCTGTCCACCGACCTTCGGGCTCCCGGTTTCCCAGAGGAGATCACATGACGGCCCTCGACACACAACTGCCGAGCGGCGCTCCGGTCACCGAGAGAGAGCTCCGCGAGGACCTCGCGGCCGCCTTCCAGTGGACCGCGCACCTCAACATGCATGAGGGGGTCGCCAACCACTTCAGCGTGGCCGTCGACCCTGCCGGCTCGCGATTCCTCATCAACCCGCGCGGCATGCACTTCTCGCGCGCCCGGGCCAGTGATCTCGTGGTGGTCGACTCGGAGCGTCTCGACGACGACCCGATCGGGCACGGCGTCGACCCCACCGCGTGGGTGTTGCACGGCCACCTCCACGCGCGAGTGCCGCGGGCGAGGTGCGTGCTCCACACCCACATGCCGTACGCCACCGCCCTCACCTGCCTTCGCGACTTCGAGTTCTTGATGCTCGATCAGAACGCCTGCCGATTCCACGGCCGGATCGCCTACGACCGCGACTACGCGGGGATGGCGCTCGATCCCTCAGAAGGGGAGCGGGTGGCCGACATGCTCGGTGACCATCACGACATCCTCTTCCTCGGAAACCACGGTGTGATCGTCGTCGGTCGGAACGTGGAGGAGGCCTTCGATGACCTCTACTACCTCGAGCGGGCGGCGCAACTCCAGGTGATCGCGCTGTCGACCGGCCGCGAACTCTCGCTCGTTGACGACGCCACGGCGGCACTCGCCTGTCGGCAGTGGCTCGAATACCCAGAGGGAAGCCGGCTGCACCTCGACGCGATTCGAGGCGCCCTCGACGCGATGGGGAGCGACTATGCGCACTGATGCTGATCCGATGATGCCGGTCCGCTTCATCAGCGCGGCCGAGACCGCCGATCGAGAGGTCTTGGTGACCTGGTCCGATGGGTCGACGAGTCGTTTTCATCACCGCTGGTTGCGGGACAACTCACCTGGTGCGCTCCACCCTCAGACCCAGCACCGGGTCGAGGAGACCTCCCGGCTCGACCGCTGGTTGAAGCCTGACGGCGTCACAGTGACCGTCGACGGTGCGTTGCACCTCCGTTGGCCGGATGGACACGAAAGCACCTTCGGGTCCGCATGGTTGAACGTGCACGACTACTCCGCGGGAGCGAGGTGGCAGCCACACCGGCCAGAACTCTGGGATGGCACGTTCGCCGACCGGGTCGCCCGGATCTCCCACGCTGAGCTCGTGAGCGATATGTCCGCGCGAATCTCGTGGCTCCGCGCGTTCCGTGCCAACGGTGTAGCGATCTTGACCGGTATCGAGCACCGAGAGGGGATTGTCGCCGAGATCGGAGAGGACCTCGGTCGGGTCAGGACGACGAGTTGGGGACGGGTCTTCGATGTTCGCTCGATAGAGAACGCGAACTCCGTGGCGTACACCGGGCTCCCCCTCGTGCTCCACACCGACGAGGGCTACCGCGACCCCGCGCCAACCGTTCAACTGCAGCACTTCCTCGTGAACGACGCCGGTGGCGGTGCGACGACTCTCGTCGACGGATTCAAAGTCGCGGCTGATTTGCGGTCGAGTAATCGGGCGGCCTTCGACCTGCTCGTTCGCACGACGATGCGTTTCCACTTCCGCGATCAGGACATCGAACTCACCGCCGAGGGATCCACCATTGAGCTCGACCCCCGAGGTGATGTGCGGTCGGTCCGCTACTCGAACCACTCCTGCCAACCCTTTCTCGTGGATCCCGACGAGATGGACGCGCTCTACGACGCTTACACGACCTTTGGAGCGATGCGCGAGGATCCCGCGTATCGGATCCAGATCCCGATGGCAGCCGGGGAGATGTACATGGTGGATAACCGTCGAGTGATGCACGGGCGTACCGGGCTGACCTCCGGAGGCGGTCGCCATCTGCAGTCCTGCTACGTCGAGATCGACGAGTTGCTCGGACGTCTTGCTGTGTTGGAGCGCTCCGTGGCGGTGGCCACGGTCTGACCCATCCGAGGGACCGGACCGACCGTCCGCTACGCTTCGGCGCGAGGTCCAATGAGGCCTCACCGAAACACCGAGCGACTTCGTCGTCGGTTACCGGTTGCCCGCCCCGCCGGTGGGACTGAGCCGCTCCCTTCGAGCAGGCCGTCATCGCGGGTCCGCCAACTGGGAACCGGCTGGTCGCTCCACATGGCCCGGAGTCGCTCCGGGTTTGAAAGGAGCCTTTCATGGCTGATCCCATCCGCGTGTCCGCGCCGATCTCCGGCACGGACCGTCACCTCACTCTCGAGACTGGGCGCTTCGCCCCGCAAAGTCAGGGGGCCGTCGTCGCCACCATCGGCGACACCCGAGTCCTCACCACGGCCAACGCCGCTCGCGATGTGCGACCGGGGGTTGATTTCTTCCCGCTCACCGTCGACGTCGAGGAGCGGTCGTACGCGGCTGGCAAGATCCCCGGTTCGTTTTTCCGTCGCGAGGGTCGTCCGACCGAGGACGCCATCCTCACCTGTCGTCTCACCGACCGTCCGCTGCGACCGGCATTCGCCGAGGGTTTCCGCAACGAGACCCAGATCGTCACCACCGTGCTCGGTGTCGACATGGAGAACCCTCACGACGTGCTCTCCATCAACGCCGCCTCGGCCGCGCTCATGATCTCGGGCATCCCCTTCGAGGGTCCGCTCGGCTCGGTGCGTATCGCGTACTCGACCGACGGCGAGTGGCTGCCCCATCCGACCTACGCCGAGTCAGACGCCTCGACCTTCGAACTGGTCGTCGCTGGGCGCGAGCTCGATAACGGCGACGTTGCCGTGATGATGGTCGAGGCTGGTGGCACCGAGCGCAGCTTCTACTTCTACGAGGACGGCGCGCCGAAGGTTGACGAGAGCGTTCTCGCCGGAGGGCTCGAGGCATGCAAGATCTGGATCAAGGAGTCGATCGCCCTCCAGCGCCAGCTGGTGGCCAGCGTGATCGCTACCTCCGGTCCGATCGAACCGCTCGAGTACACCCCGGTACTCGACTACACCCCCGAGGTGTTCGCCGCTGTCGAGTCGGCGGTCGCCGCGGAACTCGCCGAGGCTGTGACCATCGCCCGCAAGGCGGACCGTAACGCTGCCACCGATGCGGCCGCGGCGAAGGCTGTGGCGGCGCTGTGCACCGACGGTGCCGAGTTCGCCGGCCAGGAAAAGGCCGTCAAGGAGGCCGTGCGGTCGCTCACCAAGAAGCTCGTGCGCAAGCGGATCGTCGAGGAGGGTGTCCGCATCGACGGTCGTGGAGTGCGCGATCTCCGTCCGGTGTCCGCCGAGGTCGGCGTGCTCCCGACGGCTCACGGATCGGGCCTGTTCCAGCGCGGTGAGACCCAGGTGATGAACGTCTGCACCTTGGCTATGCCCCGCATGAACCAGATGCTCGACACGCTCTCGCCCGTCAACGAGAAGCGCTACCTGCATCACTACAACATGCCCCCGTGGGCGAACGGAGAGACCGGTCGCGTCGGCTCCCCGAAGCGCCGCGAGATCGGTCACGGTGCCCTCGCGGCCCGCGCCGTCTTGCCGGTGGTGCCGAGCCAAGAGGACTTCGCGTACACGCTGCGCCTCGTGTCCGAGGTCATGTCGTCGAACGGCTCAACCTCGATGGGTTCGGTCTGCTCCTCGAGCCTCTCGCTCATGGACGCTGGTGTCCCGATTCGGGGCGCTGTCTCCGGTATCGCCATGGGTCTCGTGAAGGAGGGCGACAACTACGTCACCCTCACCGACATCCTCGGGGCCGAGGACGCCTTCGGTGACATGGACTTCAAGGTCGCTGGCACCGCCGACGTGATCACCGCTTTGCAGCTCGATACGAAGATCGACGGTATTCCTGCCGACGTGCTCACCGCCGCGCTGCAGCAGGCTCGTGAGGCTCGCTTGCAGATCCTCGAGGTCATGAACGCCGCTATCGGCGCTCCGCGTGACGAGGTCGCCGAGACCGCTCCGAAGATCGTCACGCTCACCATCCCGATCGACAAGGTCGGAGAGGTGATCGGACCTAAGGGCAAGATCATCAACACGATCCAGGCCGAGACCGGAGCCGATATCAGCGTCGACGATGACGGCGCGGTTGGCATCGTCACCATCGGCGCCGTTGAGGCTTGGCGGATGGAGGAGGCGAAGGCGGCGATCCTCGCGATCGTCGACCCGCCGAAGGCTGAGATCGGCAAGACCTACAACGGTCGCGTCGTCAACATCACGAAGTTCGGCGCTTTCGTCAGCATCCTCCCGGGCCGTGACGGTCTGCTTCACATCTCCAAGCTCGGTGGTGGCAAGCGGATCAACGCCGTCGAGGACGTCCTCACGCTCGGTGACGAGATCGAGGTCGTCGTCGAGGAGATCGACGACCGCGGCAAGGTGAGCCTTCGGCCCGCTGGTGATCCGCCTTCGGGTGGTTCCGGCTCAGACGGCGAGCGCGAGAGCCGGCCCCCGCGCCGCGAATCGCGTACCGAGGGTGCTGGCGCGAGCGGCGACGTCGAGTCCGTCAGCTTCGACGACTCCTTCGACGCCGAACTCGCTGGTGAGCTCGGTGACCTCGGGCCCGGTTCCGAGCGTCGCGGCGGTGGCGGCGGCGGTCGCCGGCGTCACCGCTGACCCACGTCGATGACCGAACGGGTCGTCCGACTCGACTCCGGTCTGACGGTCGCCATCGACGAGATGGCGTCCACCAGATCGGCGTCGATCGGGGTCTGGGTCGGCGTCGGTTCGCGTGACGAGCCGAACGCCTCCTCAGGGGTCAGCCACTTCCTCGAGCACCTGCTCTTCAAGGGGACCGATCGCCTGACCGCTCGGGATATCTCCCGACGGGTGGACCGTGTTGGTGGCGACATCAACGCGTACACGTCGAAGGAGCACACCGTGTTCCACTGCCGCGTGCCAGCCCGGCACGTCGCCGACTCCATCTCGATACTCGGCGATGTGATCTGCTCGCCTTCGCTGCGAGCAGACGACGTGGAGAGCGAACGTCAAGTGATCTCCGAGGAGCTCGCCATGGACGATGACTCTCCTGAGGACGTCGGCTTCCGCGAGTTCTCCTCTGCGCTGTTCGCGAACCATCCGCTCGGCAGAGACACCGCGGGGGAGCGGGAGACCGTCGCGGCGATGACTGGGGAGCAGATCCGCCAGTTCCACCGTGAGCGTTATCTGGCCGGATCGATGGTGATCTCGGTGGCTGGAGGGGTCGACGCTGACTCGGTGATCGCGATGGTCGAGAAGGCCTTTACGCCGGTCCGTCCCGGTCGTGCCACCACCGCTCGTGAGGCGCCCGGGAGCATCGATCCGGGAGGTCACCTCGACGACGACACCGAGCAGGTCCACCTTGTGCTCGGCGGGCGCGCGATTCCGCGCGGCGACGCGGATCGTGAGGCGCTCGACATCGCCAACCACGTACTCGGAGGCGGCCTGTCGAGTCGGCTGTTCGACGAGATCCGCGAACGGCGCGGACTTGCGTACTCCGTTTTCTCCTCGGTCAGCACCTTCGAGGACTGCGGCGCTTGGACGATCTATGCCGGGTCGCAGCCGGCCACCGCGCCCGCGGTGCGGGAGTTGATCGAAGTTGAGTGCTCGCGACTGGTCGACGAGGGCATCACCGAGGAGGAATTGGCCGACGCGAAGGGATTCCTCCAAGGTGCCTTCGAACTTGGTCTGGAGGACTCGGGGGCTCGGATGAGTCGACTCGGCGGGTCCTTGACTCTGCTCGGCCGTCTGGTACCGGTCGACGAGCAACTCGCACGGTGGGCGGCGGTCGAACTCGATGACGTAGCTCGGGTAGCTGAGCGAGTGTTCGGCGGTCCTCGCGTGGCCGTGTCGGTCGGTCCTAGCCAGTCGCAGTAAGGCGGTGGCGCGAGCGCCGGGAGCAGGCCGGCGGTTAGCGTCTCAGCTATGACGAGCGGAACCGCGATCCGGGTCGGGGTGCACGGAGCGACCGGGCGCATGGGTCGCGCGGTCTGCGAGGCCGTCGCAGCGGCCGAAGGGCTCGAGTTGGCGGCACTAGTCGCGAGCTCCGCCGGACACGAGACCATCGCGGGTCTCGAGGTCGCGACTGAACTCCGGGCCTTCGCTGAGACTGGCTGTGACGTGGTCGTCGATTTCACGATCGCCGATGCGACCCGCGCGCTGGTGCCGTTCCTCGCGATGCATGGCATCCATGCGGTGATCGGTACCTCCGGGTTCTCTCGTGACGACCTTGACGCGTTTCGCGAGTCGCTGGCCTCGGGCGGGGTAAACGGCGTCCTCGCCCCGAACTTCGCGATCTCGGCGGCGTTGATGACGCGATTCGCCGCTATGGCCGCCCCGTTCTTCGACACGGCGGAGATCGTCGAGTCGCATCACGATCGCAAGGTGGACGCCCCCTCGGGAACGGCGATCGCGACCGCGGAAGCGATGATCCCCCGTGAGGGCGGGTGGGCCGCCGACCCCACCACCCACGAACTACTCGAGGGGTCTCGGGGTGGGCTCGGTCCGAACGGGGTGCGAATCCACTCGGTGCGGATGCGCGGAATGGTGGCCCATCAGGAGGTCGTGCTTGGCGCGACCGGTCAGACGCTCACGATTCGCCAAGACTCCTACGACCGCACGAGCTTCATGCCGGGCGTGGTGCTCGCCTGTCAGCGGGTCATGTCGACCGAGGGACTGACGGTCGGTCTCGATTCGCTGCTCTGACGGTGGTTAGCGCGCGCTGCCGCCGCGCACGTTCCGCGTGTTGATGAGGAGAACCAGCACCACGGATGCTCCGACCGCCCACCAGGAGTAGCGCTGCAGCCACTCGAGGAACGCGGTGAGTTCCTCATCGAAGATGGCGGCGAACCATTGGATGAGCGCGAGCCGTGCCACGATGCCGATCGCGAGAAGTGGCACAAGACGGGTGAGCGGCATGAGTCGGACACCACTCAGCGCCGCGACCAGATTGGAGCCGACGAAGAACGGCACGATCACGATGGAGGCTCTGTCGAAGCCCCGCTGAAATGAGTCGAGGGAGGTCTGGTCGACTCCCAGGTAACGGGTGAACCAACTGAGGGCGGTTGTTCGGTAGGCGCGTCCGATGGCGTGACAGATCAGGAACGCCGCTGCGATACGGGCCGGTCCGATGACCCAATAGGAGATGAGCGGCAGGTCAGCGCCGAGGGAGAGCGCCAAGTAGCGGTTGCGACTCGACAGGGCGATGAGGACGGTCGGGGAGTCCTCCACCAACCGTGCCCAGAAGATGCCGGCGATGTTGGTGGCCGCGACGAGGGCGACAAATCCGGCGAGCGCGTACCGGCCCCACGTCGGACGCTCGGCGGGCTCCACCCGCGTGACGCTACCGGCTCACGGAGCAGCGACCCAGAACGATCTCGCCGCGGCTACACGGGCGCCGGAGGCGTCGAAGGCAGCGGATGTGGCCCCTCGTTTCCGACCGTCCCATGAGGAGGCGTAGTCGCCGTTCCATCCGACAATCGCGAGCGTCTCGCCTGCGCTCACGGGGCGGTGTTCGACGACCGCGTACTGCACCGTGAAGGCGGGTCGGTGGTCGCGACTGAAGCAGACGTAGAAAGCGGCGGTGCAGTCGAGAGCGGCCCACAGCGCGGCTGAGGCGCTCAGTGGATCCTCGGCCCAGTCGGGCACCGTCCAGTCCGTCGCGAATCGGCCGTCGCCGAGTGGTGAGGCGTGCACCCCCATCGAATCCGGTCGTGATCCACACGAGAAGCAGTCCGGCACCGGGTTCGGGTCGAGGAACTGAGCAAAGCGCGCCCGGGCGTCGGCTGCCTCGTCAATGGACACCGGAGGTGTCTCCGGAACATCGGGTGTCCACGGCGCAGCGTCGATCACGAGTTCGCCGGCTGGTCCGATGAGCGCGGAACGGTCTCGGTCGACGGTCAGCGCGGTCTCGAGCGGAATGTGACTTCGAAGGGCGTACGTGCTGATTTCGTCGAGGTGCGAGGCGAGGTGGCGTGCCGTCCACCCACCTTGGCCGCTCCCCGAGGGGCCCTCGAAGCGGGCCGGGATCACGATGGAGGGCATCGCCAGACGGTACGTGATGCGCTCCGGCGGTCCGAAGCCGTCGCACTACGGTCAGGGGCCATGTTGGGAGTGATGCAGGACGTTCCGCTGTCGATCAGTCACCTGTTCGACCGCGCTGAGAAATACCACGGTCGAAAGGAGATCGTCACCGCCATCCCCGGCGGCCGCGAGCGACGCACCTACGCGCAATGGGCGGAGCGGACCCGCCGCCTCGGTGGGGTGCTCGATCGGCTCGGCATCTCCGAGCAGGGTCGAGTGGCCACGTTCGCGTGGAACTCCGCGCGGCACCTCGAGCTCTATTTCGCGGCGCCGTGCACCGGGAGGGTGCTTCACACCCTCAACATCCGGTTGTTCCCCGAACAGTTGACCTACATCGTGAACCATGCCGATGACGAGGTGATTTTCGTCGACCGTTCCCTGCTCGGGCTGCTCGCCCCACTGCTTGGCACCTTCGAGCGGCTGCGCCATCTTGTGGTCATGGAGGACGGGGCAGAGGTGGCCCCTGTCGACACGGGGCGTTTCGAGCTTCTCGATTACGAGGCGCTCCTCGCTGAGTCCGAGCCCGTCGAGTGGTCTCCGGTCGACGAGTACCGGGCGGCATCGATGTGTTACACGAGCGGTACCACCGGCAACCCGAAGGGCGTCGTCTACACCCACCGGAGCACGTTCCTACACACGATGGGTGTGCTCACGGTCGACTCTCTCGGGGTGCGTGAATCCGATGTGGTCATGCCGGTGGTTCCAATGTTCCATGTGAACGCCTGGGGTCTCGCCCACGCCGGGGTCGCGTCCGGCGCCAGCCTCGTGATGCCGGGCGCCGATCTGTCGGGCCGAGGGCTCGCCGACCTCATCGTCGAGGAACGGGTAACGGTCGCGGCTGGCGTACCGACGATCTGGATGCAGGTGCTGCCTGAACTCGCCGGCCGCGACGCCTCGAGTCTTCGCGCCATCCCCTGCGGTGGCTCCGCGGTGCCGAGGGCGTTGTCGGAGGGTTATCGCACGCAGATCGGCCTGCCGCTGCTGCAGGCATGGGGTATGACCGAGACGAGTCCTATCTGCGCCGTCGCGCACCTCGACGCTGATGAGCAGGATCTCGACGACGATACGAAGGCCGACCTGCGAACCATGGTCGGGCGGATCAGCTTCGGTGTCGAGATGCGGGTGGTCGACCCGTCCTCGGGCGAGTCGGTCCGATGGGACGGTGAGGCGACCGGCGAACTGCAGTGTCGAGGGAACTGGATCGCCGCGAGTTACCACGACGACCCGCGGTCGGGGGAGAGTTTCACCGAGGACGGCTGGCTACGCACCGGCGATGTGGCGACCGTTGACGACCGCGGTCGGATCCGGCTCGTCGACCGGACGAAGGACCTCATCAAGTCGGGAGGGGAGTGGATCTCCTCCGTTGAACTCGAGAACGAACTGATGGCGCATCCGGGTGTCGCCGAGGCCGCGGTGATCGGCGTGCCCCATCCGAGGTGGTCGGAGCGCCCGCTGGCTTGTGTGGTGCGGGCTGAGGGTTCTCAGATCAGCGCTGAGGAAGTGCTGTCGCACCTCGCTGGACGGGTCGCTAAGTGGCAGGTGCCCGATGCGGTCGAGTTCATCGACGAGGTGCCGAAGACGAGCGTCGGGAAGTTCTCGAAGAAGGACCTGCGCGAGCGGTTCTCCGATTACTTGCTCTCCGACGACTGAGCGGCCGGCCGAGGTCGACAAACCTCTTGACGGTGAGACACTGAGCGTCTTAGTGTCTCACATGTGACCGACGTCTCACCGGGGAGTGCATCGACAGGTGTCGAGGACCGTGTCCTCGACGCTGTCCTCGAGTGCAGTCAGCGCTGGGGCTACGAGCGGATGACAATCGACGATGTCGTCGAGCGATCCGGGGTCTCGCGGGCGACGATCTACCGACTCTTTCCAGGAGGCCGGGAGGTGCTGTTCGAAGCGCTCCGCGTCCGCGAGCTCGACCGCTTCTTCGCCGACCTTCGAGCCGAGGTCGAGACGGCCGACACCCTCGACGACATCGTTGTGCGAGCGGTCGTCGGGGCCACGCGGGCTCTCCGCGACGACGAGCACCTCGCGACGATGCTCGCCGCGGAACCTGGCGAGGTCCTCGGCCAGCTCACCGTCGATGGTGTGCCGCGGATCATTCGAATGGCGACGGCCTCGCTGACGCCGCTCGTGACGAACCATCTCGACCCGGCCCGGTCGCGGGCCCTCATCGATGTGCTCGCCCGTCTCACCATCTCGTATTTCTTGGCGCCCAGCCCGCTCGTCGATCTCGGCGACGAGGCGAGCGCCCGCCCGTTCCTCGCGCCCATGCTGCGCGAATTCTCACCACCGTCAACCTCCAACCACTGAGGAGCACCATGAGCACCACTGAGCACGCCGCGAACTCCGAGATCATCGGGCGCGACAACGTCGATGACATCGAGGCGATCCTGTCGGTCTCGAACGTCGACGTCGACGAGGTCGAGCACGTCGTCAAGAACAACGCCGACACCATCTTCACCTGGGACTACTCGCTGGCTCGGCCGCAGCTTCGCAAGCTGTACGAGAAGGCGAAGACCGGTCAGTGGAACGCCACCACCGATCTCCCCTGGGACACCGAGGTCGAGCTCGATGAGGTGGTCAACAAGGATCAGGCCGCGTTCGCCGCCGGGCTGTCACCGAACCACTACGACGGCACCGTTGTCGAGAAGTGGGGCGACAAGGAATGGCTCGAGTTCGGCATCGATCAGCGGCGCTGGACGCTCTCGCAGTTCCTTCACGGCGAGCAGGGAGCGCTGCTCTGCACCGCGAAGATCACGGAGACCGTGCCGTGGTATGACGCCAAGCTCTACGCCGCGACACAGGTGGTCGACGAGGCCCGCCACGTTGAGGTGTTCAACCGGTACATCGACGAGAAGCTCGGCGGAGGATTCCAGGTGAACGCCCACCTCAGGATGCTCCTTGATGACATCATCGAGGACTCCCGCTGGGACATGACCTACCTCGGTATGCAGGTCATGGTTGAGGGGCTCGCCCTCGCGGCCTTCGGCTTCATGCACCAAATGACCGAGGAGCCGCTTCTCAAGCAGCTGCTCCGCTACGTCATGAGCGACGAGGCTCGTCACGTCGCCTTTGGTGTGCTCTCGCTGAAAGAGGTCTATGACGGCATGACCGACGCGGAGATGCGCGACCGTCAGGAGTTCGCCTTTGAGGCCGCCGTGCGCATGCGCGACCGTTTCCTCTCGCAGGAGGTCTGGGAGAAGCACGGCGTCAACCCGAAGGACGTGGTTCCCCTCGTGCTCCGCGACCCCACCCGCGACGTCTTCCAGCAGATGCTCTTCTCGAAGATCGTTCCGAACTGCAAGAAGCTCGGTCTCCTCGATCGCAACGACAAGTGGCTCCGTCGCCGCTTCGAGGAGATGAACGTCATCCAGTTCGAGGACTGGGAAGACACCGGCAGCGAGTACATCAAGTTCGAACTCGAGAACGCCTGATCCGTTCCGGTCGGCGGGAGCGCCGATCGGTAGTGTCGTGATCGCATGAGCGCCTCTCCCCGTTTCGGACGCATCCTCTCCGCTCTCGTCACCCCGTTCGCCGAGGACGGCTCGGTCGACACTGCGGTCGCATCCGACCTCGCTCGTCGCCTCGTCGCCGAGGGGCATGAGGGTTTCGTGGTGTGCGGAACGACCGGAGAGTCGCCGACCCTGTCCGATGACGAGAAGTTGGCCATGTTCAAGGCGGTTGTCGAAGCCGTTGACGTGCCGGTCATCGCCGGCACGGTCGGAGCTGACACGGCCCACTCGATCGAGTTGTCGCTTCGCGCCGCCGAGGTCGGAGTGTCGGGGATTCTCGCGCTCTGCCCGTATTACAGCCGGCCCTCGCAGTCCGGGATCGAGGCTCACCTGCGGGCGATCGCGGCCGCGGTCGACCTGCCGCAGATCGTCTACGACATCCCGGTTCGGACCGGTCGGAAGGTGTCGACCGAGGTGCTGCTCCGGCTCGCCCACGAGGTGCCGAACATCGTCGGTGTGAAAGATGCCGCCGGGAGTCCCGCCGAGACCGCCCGCTTGATCGCCTCCGCTCCCGCTGGCTTCGAGGTGTATAGCGGCGACGATTCGCTCACCCTTCCCCTGCTTTCCGTCGGGGCTGTCGGCACGATCGGCGTCGCCACTCACTGGACTGGGCCGGACCACGTCGAGATGTTCGACGCGTGGGCGGCCGGTGACGTGATCGGCGCCCGTCGGGTGAACTCGCGGATGCTGGAGAGTTTCGCTTTCGAGACCGGCGACCTCGCGCCGAACCCGATTCCGACCAAGGCGATGATGCGCACCCTCGGGATTCCGGTGGGACAGTGCCGGCTTCCCCTCGGCGACACCCCGGCCGGTCTCGAGGACGAGGCTCGAGCCGTGCACGCGCGCCTGGTGGCAGCTCGTGGCTGACCCGGTCAGGGTCGTCCTGCTCGGCGGTCTCGGTGAGATCGGCCGCAACTGCATGGTCATCGAACAGGGGACTGGTTCATCCCGTTCGTCGATCATCATCGACTGCGGGATCATGTTCCCCTCGCCCGACCTGCACGGCATCGACCTCGTGTTGCCCGACTTCACCTACCTACGCGAGCACGCTGATGAGATCGCTGGACTCGTCGCGACCCACGGGCACGAGGACCATGTCGGAGGCATCCAGTTCCTGTTGCGTGATGAGCATGGGGTCGGCGACGTGCGGTCGGCGCCCCTGCCGATCTTCGGCTCGCGGCTGACGCTCGGTCTCGCCCGCAACCGCATCGAGGAGGCCGGTCTCCTCGGGCGCTGTGAGTTCGTCTCGGTCGCCGATGGTGATCGGGTTGACATCGGGCCGTTCGGGGTCGAGTTCGTGCCGGTCACCCATTCGGTCCCCCATGCCCACGCGATCGCGGTGCACACATCACAGGGGGTCGTGCTCCATTCGGGTGACTACAAACTCGATCTCACCCCCGTCGACGACCGACGTTGTGATCTCGCCCGGCTCGGACAGATCGCCTCCACCGAGGGGGTGCGGGTCCTTCTCGCCGACTCCACCAACGCCGAGGAGCCGGGCTTCGCGCCAAGTGAGACCAGCGTTGGCCAGGTGCTCCACAACCTGTTCTCCGAGCACCGTGACCGGCGGATCATCACGGCGAGTTTCGCGAGCCACCTTCATCGCATTCAACAGATCGCCGATGCCGCGGTGGCGTCGGGTCGCAAGGTGGCGACCCTCGGCCTCTCAATGCGCAAGAACGTCCGGCTGGGTCGCGACCTCGGCGTCCTCGACATCCCCGAGTCGTCGCTCATCGATATCGAGGAGATCGACCGCCACCGACCCGAGGAGATCTGCGTCATCTCCACCGGAAGCCAAGGTGAACCGATGTCAGCGCTCGCCCTGCTTGCCCGGGGCGAGAACCGGTTCGTCACCGTCGACGAGCACGACACTGTCATCCTCTCCTCTCACGCGATTCCCGGGAACGAGAGCAATGTCAACCGGGTTATCGACGGCCTGTTGCGGCGCGGGGCACGGGTGGTCCACTCGGGCGTCGCCGATGTCCACGCCACCGGTCACGCTCAGGCCGACGACATCAAGACCTACCTCTCGATCGTGAAACCCGAGTGGTACGTGCCGATCCACGGTGAGTACCGCCACCTCGTGGCCAACGCAGCACTCGGGCGTCGAATGGGGGTCGCACCCGATCAAGTCATGCTCTGCGAGGACGGCGACGTCATTGTCATCGACGACGACGGCCTTCGTCTCGGCGATCGGGTGCCCGCCGGCTACGTCTACGTCGACGGAATCATCGGCGATGTCGGGACCGGCGTCATTCGCGACCGGAGGGTGCTCGCCGAGGAGGGCGTGGTCGTGGTCGTGGTGACCGTCGATGTTCAGACCGCCGAGATCGTCACCGGCCCGGAGATCATCACCCGTGGATGGGTGTACGCACCCGAAGCCGAGGATCTTCTCGATGAGGCGTGCGACACGGTGGCCGAGGCGGTGCAACGGGCGCTCGGCGGCGGCGTTCGCGATGTCGAGGCGCTCGAACGGGATGTTCGGCGCGCGGCTGGAAAGTTCGTGAACGAGCGGACTCGGCGGCGGCCGATGATCGTCCCCGTCGTCATGGAGACGTGATCAGGCGGTTCGCGTCGCTAATACTCGCGGCTGCGGTCATGTCCGCCTGCGGGACGGGAGCTGAACCGACCGATCTGCCGAGGGTCGATCTCATCGATGAGGCCGTGTCGCGACTTGGGAGGGATCTCGAGTACTTCGAGGTCGCTGCCGATGCGAGCGGGGTAACGCTCGTGGTCCGCCTCGTCGAGGTCGCGGCCGATGACGGCGCGAGCGGTTCCGGGGTGCTGGCCGAGGTCCACCGATTCGAGGACGGGACGCTCGCGCGCATCTCGGAGCCCGTCGAGGCCGACGGGGCGTTCTTCTCCGGCGCTGAAATCGATCTTGACCCATCGGGAATCTTCGACCGCGTGCTTGAGGAACTCGACGCGGCGACCGTGCTCGATCTCGCCATCCAGGGCTCCCCGGACGGTCAGCCCGTCTACGACGCTCGGGTGCGGGGGTCGCGCGGGGGGATCCTTCTCGTGCTTCTCGGAGCCGATGGCCGGATTCTCGGCGTTCAGGCCGAGTAGGGATGCCCCGACCCCCACGGGAGGGGTTGGTACCGTTGAACCTCCATGGCCGGTCGTAGCGCACCCAAGAAGCCCACGAAGGGCTCGAAGGCTGCTGAGTCGTCCTCGTCCGGGCGTCGGGGGAAAGCGGCCGCAGCACCGGAGGCCGAGGCCGACGACGAGCACGATGTGATCGGTATCGCGCTGGTCGCGCTCGGCGTGGTGATCGCCCTCGCCATTTGGGTGGGGCTCGCCGGACCGCTCGGCGACGCCGTCGATTCCTTCCTTGGCTGGATCTTCGGCGGGCCGCGTCTGCTACTCCCAGTGGCGCTTGTCGCCGTCGGGGTCACGGTGATCCGTGGAGGGCGCCTCGCCTCGCCGCGCCGTCTCATCGGCGGGTGGGTGACGCTCTGGTGCGCGCTCACCGGCTTGGTTCATGTCGTCGACTCGCCAGCGACGTTGACCGACGCCGCTGACCTCGCCGACTCGGCGGGAGCGGTTGGAGCGCTTATCGGTGAGCCGCTCGAGCGTCTTCTCGACTCGGTCGGAGCGTTCGCCCTGCTCCTTCTGTTGGCCATCGCCGGTCTCATCCTCGTGACCGGCTCCTCCCTACGAACGGCGGTGCCCCAGACGGCGAAGCTGCTCCGTTCGGCTGCTCGACCGGTTGCTGCCGTGTTGAAACGCACCATGGCGGATCTCTCCACGCTGCGGAGTGAGCGGGCCGCCGAGGTCGAGGACTGGGACGATGACGAGGCCCCCGAACTCGCTGGCGACCCCTATGGGGAGGCTTCGGCACCCGCCCCGTATGACCTCGGCGCCGATGACGACTTCGCTGAGCCCGAAGAGGCGCCGAAGCCGAAGCGCAAACCGCGTCGTCCGGCCGCCCGAGCCGCTGAACCCGCCGTCGAGCGACCGGTGGTGCAGCCCGGCGAATGGCGGCTCCCCGCCGGAGACCTGCTGGTTCGCACAGGTGCCCAAAGCATCGACAAGGCCGCGGTGGAGGAACGAGGCCTCACGCTCCAAGAGTCGTTGGCCCAGCACGGCGTCGAGACCCAACTCGTCGGCTCGACCGTGGGACCGACCGTCACGAGGTACGAGCTCGAACTCGGACCGGGTGTCAAGGTCGCGAAGGTCACGAGCCTCCAGAAAGACATCGCCTACGCGATGGCTGCCACTGATGTCCGGATTCTCGCGCCGATCCCCGGGCGCTCCGCGATCGGTGTCGAGGTGCCGAACTCTCGCCGCCAACTCGTGGCCCTCGGCGACCTACTCAACTCTCCGGAGGCGACCGCGGCAGAGCATCCGCTCGAAGTGGCGATCGGCAAAGACATCGCCGGACGTCCCGTGTTCCTCAACTTGGCGACCACCCCGCACCTGTTGATCGCGGGTGCTACCGGGGCCGGCAAGTCCTCGGGGATCAACTGCATCATCACCTCGTTGCTGATGCGTACGACTCCCGACCATGTGCGCCTGATCCTCATCGATCCGAAGCAGGTCGAGATGGGGCAGTACCAGCGGCTCCCGCATCTGTTGACACAGCCGGTCACCAACCCGAAGAAGGCGGCGAACGCCCTCGGCTGGGCGGTCAAGGAGATGGAGCGTCGCTACGACGTGCTCTCCGAGGTCGGCTACCGCGATGTGACCGGCTTCAACAACGCGTTGGCGACCGGGAAGTTCCAGGTGCCGGCCGGGAGGAACGCCGAGGAGTTCGAGCATCTTCCCTACATCGTCGTGGTGGTCGACGAACTCAACGATCTCATGATGGTCGCCGCCCGGGATGTCGAGGAGTCGATCACCCGTATCGCTCAGAAGGCGCGCGCCGTCGGCATCCACTTGATCGTCGCGACACAGCGCCCGTCGGTCAACGTCATCACCGGCGTGATCAAAGCCAACGTGCCGGCGCGTATGGCCTTCGCCGTGTCGAGCCTCACCGATTCGCGGGTCATCCTCGACCAGCCTGGCGCGGAGAAGCTGGTTGGCAAGGGCGACATGCTCCTGCTGCCGGGGAACTCCTCGGTGGCCAACCGCATCCAGGGTTCGTTCGTCAGTGAGGACGAGGTTCGCGCCGTCGTCGAGCACTGGCGGGCTCAGGCGCCCGAGCCGGTCTACTCCGGCGATGTCCAAGGGCCGGCCGACTCGGCATCTTCGACGCCGTCTTCTCTCGATCTCGATGTCACCTCCGACGCCAACGCCTTCTCGGCTGGCGAGGACGACGAAGACACGGTCGTTATGCGCCAGGCGATGGAGCTGGTGGTGCGGAGCCAACTCGGCTCCACCTCGATGTTGCAGCGCAAGCTCAAAGTGGGCTTCGCTCGCGCTGGGCGAATCATGGATTTGCTTGAGCAGCGCGGCGTCGTCGGCCCGAGTGAAGGATCGAAGGCGCGTGAGGTGCTCATGACGGTCGAGGAGTTCGAGGCCCTCCACGGCTCCTAACGGGCGGCCCGGCTCGGGAGTAGCCTCGCCACTTGTGGGATCGGTCGAAACGGGGCGTTTCTACGTCGAGACGCTCGGTTGCCCGAAGAATCAAGTCGACTCCGACAAGCTCGTCGGCACCCTGCTCGCCGACGGCATGTCTCCAGTGGAGGACGCCGGCGATGCCGATCTCGTGGTGGTGAACACCTGCGCGTTTATCGAGGAGGCCCGGAAGGAGTCGATCGACACGATTCTGGCGCTCGCTGAGGAGCGGCGCCCGGGCGCGAGGCTCGTCGTTACAGGATGTATGGCGGAGCGCTACGGCGCGGAACTCGCTGAGGAACTGCCCGAGGTGGACGCCGTGGTCGGCTTCGGAGTTCCGATCGCCCCGGAGCGTCAGCGCATCCCGGTGGCGGCCGCGCCTCTGCCCACCCTCGACCTGCTGAATCTGCCCCGACCGGCGTCGGCCGCGCCGTGGGCGTACGTGAAGATCGCTGAGGGCTGCAATCGCTCGTGTGGTTTCTGCGCTATTCCGTCGTTTCGTGGTCCGCAACGCAGCCGTGACATCGACTCGATCCTGTCCGAGGTGTCTCAGACCGGTGCCCGAGAGATCGTGCTCGTTGCCCAGGATCTCGCGTCGTTCGGAACGGACCGACCCGAGGAACTCGGCGGGGGCTCCATCGTGCCGCTCGTTGAGCAGGTCGACCGGCTCGTCGATCGGGTGCGCCTGCTCTACCTGTATCCGAGCGACCTCAGCGATGCCTTGATCGACACCATCTGCGCGACGGGTGTTCCGTACTTCGACCTCTCCCTCCAGCACGTCAGCAAGCCGTTGCTCAGGGCGATGCGCCGATGGGGTGACGGCGAGCGGTTCTTGAAGCGGATCGAGGACATTCGTGAGCGCGAGCCTGAAGCGGCATTCCGTTCGAACTTCATCGTCGGCTATCCAGGCGAGACCGAGGCCGATCACGATCTTCTGCTCCGATTCGTCGAGGAGGCGCGACTCGACTGGTGCGGGTTCTTCGCCTACAGCCGGGAGGAGGGCACCCACGCGGCGGGCCTCGACGGCGCGGTGAATCCGGGTCTAATGGCTGAGCGGCTGGCGGAGCTGCGGGAGATGCAGGACGAGATCACCGCCGAACGCCGCGACTCACTGATCGGTGAGCGGGTGGAGGTCCTGGTCGACTCGGTCGGTGAGGGACGCACCTTCCGCGAGGCTCCTGAGATCGACGGTGTCGTCCGCCTGTCCGACTCGTTGAAGGTCGGCGAACTCGCCACCGTTCAGATCGTCGACGCGGAGGGGCCGGACCTCGTCGCGGAGGGCGCGGCCTGATGCCTGTCGATCCGAACGCCGTCGCCACGTGGGCGAACGCGATCACCGCGGGACGCCTCGTGTTCTCACCGGTGATGTTCCTCGTGATCCCCGATCACGACCGAGGATCGTGGCTCGCCTACGGACTGTGGTTCGTGCTCAGCCTCTCCGATGGCATCGACGGCTGGATCGCGCGCCGTCACGGCACCACCTCGTCGGGTGCTTTCCTCGACCCGCTCGCCGACAAGGTCCTCGTGCTCGGAGCCATGTTCACCCTCGTCGCTCGTGACGTGTTTTGGTTGCTCCCGGTGGCGATCATCACTGGACGTGAGCTCGTGATCAGCGTCTACCGGATCCTCGTCGGATCGAAGGGGGTCAGTGTTCCCGCTTCGAAGGTCGCGAAGTACAAGACGGTGTTCCAACAGTTGGCGGTCGGCTTCGCGCTGTGGCCGTGGTTCGCCGTCGACCATCGTTGGCTCTGGAATGGTCTGTTGTGGATCGCTGTCGGTCTCGCTCTCGTGAGCGGTTGGAACTACCTGTCGGCCAGTCGACGCCAGCCGGTGCCCGATGCGGTGTGACGTTTTGGCGGTCGGGACCGAGCTGTTGCTCGGTCAGATCGTCGATACCAACTCAGCCTGGCTCGGTGAGCAACTCGCGGCCCACGGCATCGACTCGCTCGCCCAGACCAAGGTGGGCGACAACGTCGGCCGGATCATCTCCCATCTGCGTTCGATGCTCGAGCACGCCGACGCCGTGATCATGTGCGGAGGTCTCGGCCCGACCCACGACGACCTCACTCGGGAGGCGATCGCCGCGGTGATGGGCGTTGAACTCGAACTCGACGAGGGGATCGGGGCGGTGATCCGGGAGATGTTCGAGAGCCGAGGTCGCTCGATGCCGGAGAACAACCTCCGTCAAGCGATGGTGCCGGCAGGGGCGACGATCATCCCGCAGACGCGGGGTACGGCACCGGGGCTCATCTGCCCGGTGACGGTCTCGGTGGACGGCCGCCAGGTCGAGCGTGTCGTGTACGCCGTTCCCGGTGTGCCCCACGAGATGCGCGACATGTTCGAGCGGGCCATCGCTCCGGATCTTCACGCGCGGGCGGGGGAGCAGGCGGTGATCGTCTCGCGAGTGCTTCGCACCTGGGGTGAGAGCGAGAGCGGCCTCGACGAGCGCCTTCGGCCAGTAATTGAGGAACTCGACGCGCGCGGCAACCCGACCCTCGCGTTCCTGGCGAGCGGCTGGGAGGGGCTCAAGGTGCGACTGACCGCCCGCGGGGTTGATGCGGCGGCCGCTCGAGCGGAGCTCGCGCCGTTCGAGGAGCGCATCCGGGCCGAACTCGGAGCGACCGTCTTCGGCTTCGACGAGGACACGATGGAGTCGGTTGTGCTGGGGATGCTCGCCCAGCGAGGTTGGACCCTCGGATGCGCCGAGTCGGTCACGGGGGGTCTCATCGGTGCTCGGCTGACCGGTGTTCCGGGGGCCTCGAAGGTGTTCGCCGGCTCGATCGTCTCCTACGCAACCGAGGTGAAGCGGTCGGTGCTCGGCGTCGGCTACGACCTCGTCGTGACTGAGGAGGCTGCTGTCGAGATGGCCGAGGGCGCTCGGTCGGTGCTCGGCGTCGATGTGGCGATCGCGGTGACCGGGGTCGCTGGCCCCGATACGCAAGAGGGTCGTCCGGCGGGAACCCTCTGCGTGGCGGCCATCTGGCCGGGAGGGTCGCTCAGTAGAACCCTGAGGCTGCCGGGCCAACGCGAGCCGATGCGGCAAATGTCGGTGATCTCCTCGCTCGACCTGCTCCGCAGAGCGCTCCTCGCCGCCGAGGTCTGAACCCCAGCGGTACGATTTGGCCGCCAGCCCCTGTAGCTCAGTCCGGATAGAGCAACGGCCTTCTAATCCGTAGCGCGCAGGTTCGAATCCTGCCAGGGGCGCTGTACCCTGCGAGGGTCGCGCGAGGGGTCGCGCGCCCCCGTCAACTCAATCCCCGAAGAGGTCCCGCGTGAAGTTCAAGAAGGGCGACACCGTCATCTATCCCCAGCACGGGGCGTGCGTCGTGAAGGGCACGAAGAAGATGGAGGCCTTCGGCGAGAAGCGCGACTATCTCATCCTCGAGACCGTCATCAACGAGATGGTCCTCAAGGTGCCCGTCGATAAGGCCGACGAGGTCGGCGTGCGTCCGCCGGTCTCTCCCGACGAACTCGAGGACTTGGTGTCGGTGCTCGCGAAGCCCGATCCGCGTGTGCCCTCCAACTGGAGTCGCCGCTTCAAGAACCATCAAGAGAAGCTGAAGTCGGGCGACGTCTATCAGGTGGCCGAGGTGGTTCGTAACCTCGCGGCGCGTAATCGCGACGCGGCCCTCTCCGCGGCCGAACGCACGATGTACGAGCGGGCTCGGGTCAACCTCATCAGCGAGATCTCGCCGGCGCTCAAGGTCTCGGCTGAGGACGCTGAGATTTATCTTGATGAGGCGCTCGCCAAGGGTGTGCTGAAGGCGCCGAAGAAGGCCAAGGCAGCCGCCAAGAAGTGACCTTCCGGCCTGCGGGCCGTGCCAGACTCGGGCGATGTCCAACGTCGCCTTCATCGGTCTCGGAGTCATGGGAGCCCCCATGGCCGGTCACCTCGCTTCCGCCGGTCACGACGTGACCGTCTTCAACCGGACCGCGTCGAAAGCGCTGGCCTGGGTCGCCATTCACGGTCATCGGGCCGCGCCGACTCCGGCTGAGGCGGCCGAGGGCGCCGAGTTCGTGATGCTCTGCGTCGGCAACGACGACGACGTTCGCGAAGTGGTCACGGGACCGGCGGGATGCCTGGAGGCGATGGCTGAGGGTTCGGTGCTCGTCGATCACACGACCGCGTCGGCGGACTTGGCGCGCGAGCTGTCGGCGGCCTGCGCCGAACGGGGAGTGGCCTTCATCGACGCTCCCGTGTCGGGTGGCCAAGGCGGAGCCGAGTCGGGCCAGCTCACCGTCATGTGCGGCGCCGACGACGAGGCCGCGTTCCAGCGGGCAGAAGTGGTGATCGACGCCTACGCCCGCCGCTGCCGGCGGCTGGGAGCGGCGGGATCTGGTCAGCTGACGAAGATGGTTAACCAGATCTGCATCGCCGGTTTGGTTCAGGCACTCTCCGAGGGGCTCGATTTCGCCCGCCGGGCCGGACTCGACGTCGACCAAGTCGTCGACGTCATCTCCCAGGGCGCGGCCCAGAGCTGGCAGATGGAGAACCGCTCCGCCACGATGGCCCGCGGCGAGTATGAGTTCGGGTTCGCCGTGGAATGGATGCGCAAGGACCTCGGCATCTGTCTCGCCGAATCGAACCGCAACGGCGCCCGGCTTCCGGTGACCGCGCTCGTCGACCAGCTCTATCGCCAGATCGAACAGCGCGGTGGATCGCGTTGGGATACCTCCTCGCTCATCGAACTCCTCCGCTCTCCCTGAGCGGGCAGTTCAGAAGGCGAGCTGGAGACGGTCGACTCCCCGGATCGTCAGCCGATCCCTCCAACGTGGCTCGCCCACGAGGCGAAGGTCGGGGAATCGTCGGATGAGCCTCGTGATAGCGATTTCCGCTTCCATGCGAGCTAGCGACGCCCCGAGGCAGTAGTGCGCTCCTGAGGAGAACGCGAGGTGACGGTTGGCGTTCGGCCGGCCGAGGATCAGCCGATCGGGCTCTGGAAACATCTCCGGGTCGCGGTTAGCGGCGCCGAGGCAAGTAATCACGACCTCGCCGTGATGCACCTCCACTGCCTCCCCCTCGGCATCTCGGTAGGAGACCGTTTGGAGCGGCGCTCGAACAGTTTGTTGGACGGGGCCGTCGTAGCGGAGCAGTTCGTCGACAGCGACGGAGTCGAGGGCGGGGTCGTCACGCCAGGCCGCGAGCTGGTCGGGGTGATGTAACAGGGCGAGCACTCCGTTGCCGATCAGGTTGACCGTCGTCTCGTGCCCGGCCACGTAGAGCAGCACGACGAAGGCCATCAACTCGGCCATGTCGAGTCGGTCGCCCTCGGCCTCAGCGGCCAGCAACGCCGACACAACGTCCTCCCCTGGGTTGCGACGCCGGTCGGTGATCACGCCGTCGAGGAAGGGGATGAGCTCGCCGATCGCTGCTTCGGCCGCGTCGAGATCGGCGAGGGTCGCCGTCGGCTCGAGGGTCGCGGTGAGGATCTGGCTCCAGTCCCTCAGCTCGTCACTCCGGTCGGTCGGCATATCGAGCATCTCGGAGATCACGCGAAACGGGATCGGGAAGGCGAGATCATCGATGAGCTCGAATCCTCCGTCGGCGGCTGCTCGATCGAGGACCTCGTCGACCATCCGCTCCGTGATCGCTCGGAGGCGCTCCACGGCGCGGGGCGTGAACGCTTGAGTGACGAGTCGCCGAAGTCGGGTGTGGTCGGGCGGGTCGAGGTTCAAGATGGAACGCCCGCCGTTTGAGGCGCGCTCTTTGCGGCGAACGCTGACTGGATCGATGGCGGGTGCCGCCGAGTGGCGTTCGATATCTCGGGCGAAGTCGGGGCCGCGGAGGGTGCTCGACACGTCGGCATGCCGGGTCACGACGACGGTGTACTCGTCGAGTCGATGCGCCGGGTCGGTGGATCGGAGGCGCTCGTAGAACGGGTAGGGGTCGGCGCGAAAGGCGGGGTCGGCGGGGCGCCAGAGTTCGGTGGATCCGCGTCGCGCGGATCGCTCCTCAGTCATCGCCGCCGAGTGCAGGCGGGAGGAGGCCCGCGATTGGGTCGTTCCAGGCGTACTCGGCCGCGTCGAGCCCCGGCCACAGCACCCACTGGGCGCCGTTGCGGCGTTCGGTGAGTGCTCGGATCATCACCTCGGCAACGGCCTCAGGGGTAAGCAACTCGATGCCGTTCTCAGTAATCCGATCCTTGGTTTCTGTATCGATGATCGCGGTGTCGGCGAACCCGGGGCATACCGCGCTGATCGTCACGTCGAGCGGTTCGCCGTGATTGTCGACGGCCGCCGCGAGCGAGCGGACGAAGCCGACCACCGCGTGTTTGGTGAGTCCGTATACGGGGTCGGGAGCGATCGGGACGAGGCCGGCGATCGACGCCGTGACCACGATGTCGCCGAAGCCGGTTGCCGCCATGTGGTCGAGCACCGCTCGCGAGCCGAGTACGACGCCATCGACATTGACCGACATGATCCGCCGGTAGCGCTCATCATCGAGGCCGAGCACGGGGAGCGTGTCGTCGGGGCGGAGTTGGTTGGTCGCGATGCCTGCGTTGAGGACGGCGATGTCGAAGGGGCCGTGCTCGTCGACGATTCGCGTCCAGGCCGTTGAGTCTCCGACGTCGAGGCGTACGGGGGTGGCTCCGGTTCGTTCCGCGGTTGCTTCAGCGGAATCTGCGTCGATATCCGCGGCGACAACGCTCGCTCCGAGCGCGCGCAGGGCGGCGGTGGTAGCGGCGCCGATTCCGCTTCCCGCTCCGGTCACGATCGCTCGGCGTGACGTCCAGGCAACCCCGTTGATGTTGTCAGGCATATCCGTCCTCTCCCCAGTCTGGATGCTCGAACTCATCGATTCCGCGTTCGAGGCGCTCGACGACGGTCTCAATCACGTGGATTCGCGCCCATCTTTTCTGCTCCCCGGAGACGAGAGTCCATGGGGCCAGGTCGTGGTCGGTGCGGCGGAGCATCTCATCAACCGCGGCGTCGTAGAGGTCGATCTTGTCTCGGTTCCGCCAGTCCTCGTCGGTGAGTTTCCAGCGTCGGAGCGGGTCGTCGCGGCGCTTCTCGAACCTTCGCAGTTGCTCCTCCGGGCTGATGTGCAGCCAGAACTTGATGATGATGAGACCTTCGAGGGCGAGGTTGCGTTCGAACTGGACGATCTCGTCGTAGGCGCGGCGCCATTGCGGCTCACTCGCGTACCCCTCCACCCGCTCGACGAGCACTCGGCCGTACCAGGAGCGGTCGAAGAGGGCCAACCCGCCGAGGCCGGGCACCTCGGTCCAGAAACGCCAGAGGAAGTGGCGACGCTTCTCCTCGAAGGTCGGCTTCGCGAAGACGGCGACCCGGTAGTGACGGGGGTCGAGGGGCTCCACGATCCTCTTGATCGCCCCGCCCTTGCCGCCGGCGTCCGATCCCTCCATGACGATGAGCACACCGGGGCCGAGTGCGGGGTTCTCGAGGTGCCCGCCGGTGTGGAGCCGCAATTCGAGGAGTCGTCGCTGCGCTCGGTAGAGGCGCTCCTCGTACTCGGCATTGCTCAGCCGAGCTGACAGATCGATGTCAGCGAGGCGCTGAACGGGTCGATCACCCATCGTCTTGCGTGGCGGTGGCGAGGGCGTCGACCACCCGATCGATCTCCTCGTCGGTCATGACCAAGGGAGGGCAGAAGGTGTTGGAGTGCTCGGCGATGGCGCGGGTGATGACCCCGAGGTGGAGCATGCGGTCTCGGACGGTCACCGCGCTCTGGTGGGGGTGAAGCCCGACCGCCCACACGGCCCCCCGACCGCGAACCTCAGCAACCTGCCCGTCGGCTGCGATCGCGGTAAGTCCCGCCGAGAGGCGTTCTCCGATTGCGGTGGCCCGCTCAAGGAGGCCCTCGCGTTCGAGGATGTCGATGTTGGCGAGCGCGGCGGCGCAGACCGTTGGGTGGCCCGAGTAGGTGTACCCCGTCTTGAGAACGAAGGCGGGGTCGGATTCGAGTGCCTCCCGAACCCTCGAACCGACGATCACGCCCCCGAGGGGCTGATACCCGGAGGTGACCGCCTTCGCGAAGCAGATGAGGTCGGGGGTCACCCCGAAGTGGGTCGCGCCGAACCAGTCCCCGAGACGGCCGAATCCGGTGATGACCTCGTCGAAGATGAGGAGCGCGCCGTGCTGATCGCAGAGTCGGCGCACCGACTCGAGATACCCCTCGGCGGGGGGCCACACCCCACCGGCGCCCTGGACCGGCTCGGTGATGACCGCGGCGACGCGTCCAGCGTGATCGGCCATGGCGCTGGCGAGCGCCTCGACATCGTCGCCCGGAACTTGGATGACCGCGGAGAGCAACTCTCCCCACCCCTCCTTGTTGGGCGGCAGGCCCTGGGCGCTGGTGCCTCCGTAGTTGGTGCCGTGGTAGCCCCGCATCCGGGAGATGATCACGTTCCGGTCGGGATCGCCTGCGAGCACCTGGGTGAGGCGGGCGATCTTCATCGCGGTGTCGACCGCTTCGGAGCCCGATCCGCAGAGGAACACTCGGCCGTCGTCGATGGGGGCGAGATCGGCGACTCGGGCGGTCAGTTCCTCGGCCCGCTCGTTCGTGAACGGGTCGAAGCAGGAGTAGGCCTCGAGGGTGGTCATCTGGGCCGCGGTCGCCTCGGCGATCTCCCGACGTCCGTGTCCGACGTTGCAGTACCAGAGGCTCGCCATCGCATCGAGGTAGTCGTTGCCGTCGGCGTCGGTGACTGTCGATCCGCTGCCCGAGACCAGCCGGATGAAGTCCTCGCGTGAAGGGCGGGCAAATGGGTGCAGGAAGCTGCTCGGCACGCCACGACCGTAGCCGTCGGGAGTCAGGGGTCGGTGTCTGGGAGACTGGGCTCATGGCCGAGATTCTCGTAGCGACCACCGCTGCCGATGACCGTCATCTGACCCCTGCTGGTCACCCCGAGGACCCTCGACGGCTGACGGCTGTCCTCGACGCTCTCCAAGCACCGGAGATCGCCGAAGCGGTTCGGGTCATGGAGGCGGGCCCGGCTCCTCGGGAGGCGCTCGAGGCCATTCATCCGGCCGGTCACCTGGATCGACTCGAAGCGTTCTGTGCAACTGGCGGAGGGCGACTCGATCCGGACACCGGTGTCTCAATCGGTTCCTATGACACGGCTGTTCGCGCGGCGGGTGCCCTTCTCGAGGTGATCGATGCCCTTGAGCGCGGGGAGGCCGATCATGGGCTCGCGGCGGTGCGCCCTCCGGGACATCACGCGCTCGCTTCGACGGCGATGGGGTTCTGCCTCGTGAACTCGGTGGCGGTCGCGGCGGCCTCGCTCGCCGCTCGCGGGCACCGGGTGGCGATCGTCGACTGGGACGTCCACCACGGAAACGGAACTCAGGACCTGTTCTACGACCGCGGCGATGTGCTGTACGTGTCGACCCATCAGGCGCCGCACTATCCGGGGACGGGGCGGGCCAGCGAAGTCGGCGTCGGTGATGGTTTCGGAGCGACGGTCAATGTTCCGCTCCCCGCGGGATCGGGAGGCGAGGTGCTCCGGTCCGCCTTCGACCGTGTTGTCGTGCCGGCTGTTCAGGAGTTCCAGCCCGACTGGCTGCTCGTCTCAGCGGGGTTCGATGCGCACCGGGATGATCCACTCGCTTCCTTGGCGCTCGTGGAGGGGGATTTCGCCGCGCTCGCCAGTCGCCTAACCGGCCTCGTGGCGCCGCGCCGTCTGGCGTTTGTGTTGGAAGGCGGTTACGACCTCGGGGCGCTTGGTCGGTCGGTGCTCGCCACGCTCGCGCAACTGGTCGGCGCTGAGGTGCCCGACCTTGAGCGGTTATCAGACGATCGCGTGGGTGTCGATGTGGTCGACCGTGCCATTGGCGAGCGAGAGGCGGCTCTCGCGTGAGTAGCCGCAGTGGTGACGGGTTCATGCGCTGCTCCGACGGGGCAGTGCGCTGGGGGGTCTTCGGCGCGGCGGGCGTGGTGTTCGTCCATCGAAGCGATGAGGGGCCGACGGTGATGTTGCAGCGACGTTCGGCCTTCGCTCATGAGGGTGGCACGTGGTCGTGCGCTGGCGGCGCCCTCGACGAAGGCGAGTCACCGCTCGACGGAGGTCTGCGCGAGGCGAGCGAGGAGGTCGGTGCTGTGCCGGCCGGATGGCGGCTTCTCGGTGAGGTGGTGTTCGCTCCGGCGCTGGATTGGTCGTATACGACCTCGGTGGTTGAGGTGGGGGAGCGGTTCGGGGCTTCGATCAACTTCGAGACCGACGATGTGGCGTGGATACCGGTGGATCAGGTCGCCTCGATGGATCTTCACGCGGGTTTCGCAGCGGCGTGGCCGCAGATCGCGGGTGTCGTGCTCGGCGCGGGGTGACCGCGCCGAGCACGAGCCCTCAACTCAGGCGCGTACGCCCTTGGAGATGGCGCCGAAGACGGCGTCCTTCAGCGGGATCATGCCCGCGATGATCGCTCCGTTGGCGATGACGTTGATCCAATCGTCGCCGTGTACCCATCCCCAGCCACCCAGCACGTAGCCGGCGTCGCCCATGAGCCACACCATGAGGATGGCGATGAGGAGTGTGAGGTTGGCTCCGAGGATCGGCAGCTTGCCGATGGTGTCGGAGAGTCCGATGGTCCCGAGGATGCTGTGGAGGACGGTCATGACCGCCTCCAGCAGGATCGCCATGGTGATGAACAGTGCAACCGTGTACATGGAGTACCTCCTTGTGAGCACAGGGTGTGATCACAAGCGCACAAAATAGAGATCACAATTACACAAGTGGTGGATGGTCGGCAGGCGCTCAGCTGCGCGCGACTGGCCGGTGGAGCCGGACTGGGTCCGCACTACCGTCGCGCGGGTGGACGCCTCCCCGAAACTGTGTGTGCTCGGCGACTTCGCGTGGGATGTGCTCATTCGGACCAATAGCGAGCTGCTCCGAGGTGGAGACACCTTCGGCGAGGTGGTCCTCCTGCCAGGCGGGAGCGGTGCCAATGTCGCCGTCTGGGCGACCCGTTGCGGTTTGACCACGACCTTCATCGGCAAGGTGGGGCGCGACCAGATGGGGCTCCTCGCCCGAGAAGACCTCGATCGGGAAGGCGTCGCCCACCACCTTGTCGAGTCGGGAGCGCACGCCACGGGCTCGGTCGCGGTGTTCGTCGACCATACGGGGGAGCGCTCGATGGTGTCGGGGCACGGTGCCGACTTCTATCTTCTGCCCTCGGAACTGCCTTCCGCGGCGATCTCGAGCACTGACCATCTGCATCTCACCGCCTGGTCGTTGTTCACTGACCCCCCGCGGGCAGCAGCTCGCCGGGCCGCCGTGATCGCGAAGGCGGCCGGGGCTCGCATCAGCTTGGACCCGGGATCGTTCCAGATGATCGAGGAGATGGGAGTCGATCATTTCCTCTCGGTCACGACCGATCTCGGAGTCGACGTCTTCCTTCCGAACAAGGAGGAGGCGGCGGTGTTGACCGGCGCCGACAATCCCGAGTCGGCGTGTCGAGTGCTCGCCGATGTGTATCCCGGCGCGCTGATCGTGGTGAAACTTGACGCCGACGGGGCGCTCGTCGGTGCTGCCGGTGGTGTCCACCATGTTCCTCCTCATTCGAACAAGCTCGTCGATGCGACGGGCGCTGGAGATTCCTTCGCCGGGGCGTTCCTCTCCCGCTTCCTGCGCGGAGCTGATCCGGTCGAAGCCGCCGAATTCGCGGTTCGGGTTGCGGAATGGGTGATCGAGCATCCGGGTGCCCGACCGAAGCCCGGCCCGGCCCTCGCCCGAATCCTTGCCTAGGAGTGGCCGGCGGCGTGTGCCAAGAGTCACCGGTGGGGATCCGATATGTGTAAAAGTGTTTTCGCCCAATCGTGGGCACCTAGGAGGTTCAAATGAATGAAGTCATGTTGACGGGTGACAACTACACGCTCGTCTACAACGCCCTGTCCTTCGGCACCGCGGTCATGCTGGGTGCCTTCGTCTACTTCCTCACGCAGATCAACAGCGTGGCGAAGGCCTACCGCTCTGGTGTCGCTGTCTCGGCGGTCGTCGTCGGTATCGCGGGCTATCACTACTACCGGATCTGGCAAGGCTTCTCCGAAGGCGAGATGAACGAGGGCTACCGCTACGCGGACTGGCTCATTACCGTTCCGCTCCTCGTCATCGAGTTGCTCATTGTCCTCGGGGTCGCCAACGAGGTTCGCAAGGGCCTCATGCGCAAGCTGGTTCCCGCAACCGTCCTCATGATCGCTCTCGGCTACCCGGGAGAGGTCTCGAGCGACAACGGAACCAAGTGGCTCTGGTGGGTCCTCGCGATGATCCCGTTCGTGTACATCCTGTGGGTGCTCTATGGGCAGCTCCAGGAGGCGTCCAGCCGCGAGTCGGGTGCCGTCGCCGGGGCGATCAAGAACGCCACGGTGGTGCTCCTCGTGACCTGGTGCGTCTACCCGATCGCGTACCTCTTCCCGGTGTTCGACGCGAACTCCGAGGGCCTCGAGGTGCTGCGTCAGGTGGGCTACACCTTCGCTGACATCACCGCGAAGGCGCTCTACGGCCTGATGATCCTCGGGATCGCCAAGGCTCGCACCGCGAACGAGTCCTGATCCTCTGGTCGCCTCGGCGACCAGAGACCGAACATGCAAGGAGCCCGGGCCTCGGCCCGGGCTCCTTCGCGTGGAGCGGGTGACGGGAATCGAACCCGTATCATCAGCTTGGAAGGCTGAGGTTCTAGCCGTTGAACTACACCCGCGAGTGCCTGCAACGTTATCCGGCGCTCCTCATCCTCCCCTCGGTCACACCCCTCGGTCAGGATGGCGTCCATGACCGACGCACCATCCACCGCCCCCGCGGAGGCTGATCATCGCGTGATCGACAAGGTTCGAAAGCTGCTCGCCATGGCCGAGGGCACCGACAATTCCGAGGAGGCCGACGCCTTCGCTCGCAAGGCGGCCGACCTCATCGCCCGGCACCGCGTCACCGAGTCGGCGCTTCGCGATATCGACCCCGATCAACTCGAGGTCGCCGAGCTCGATCTCGGTCGGGGCGCCTATGTGAGAGCCCGCTTCCATCTCTTAGCGGGTATCGCCGAGGCCCACGGCTGCCTCGCCACCTTTATGACTGGCGGTCGGGGCACGCTCGCTCACATCACCGGTCACCGCCGCGACACATTGGTGGTTCGGGTGCTCTTCACGTCGCTGCTCTCTCAGATGACCCAGCGGGCCGCCTTGGAGCGTCGGGCGACCGCGGCGGCCACCCAGCGCTGGAGACGGTCGTTCATGTTCGGCTTCGCGGACGAGGTCGCGTCGATGCTGCAAACCGCGCGGGCCGAAGCGATCGCCGCCACCGACGACCCTGCATCCACCGTGCCGGCGCTCCGCGCTCAAGACGTCGTGGTTCGAGAGTTCGCGGGGGAGCGCCTCGGCCGGATCGTCACCGCGCGCCCAGCAGCGCCGGCGGTTCGCGACGGGTTGCGGGCGGGCCGTCAGGCGGCTGCTGAGTCCGATGTTGGCCGGGTTCGGCTTCGGGGCCGAGCTGCGATCGGTCGCGGATCATGACGCTTGACGCTGATCGCAGCCAGGTCTACGCCGCCGAGGAGGCGGCCTTCGGCGGCACGACCCTCGACTCGATCACCCGGTTCGAGCATCTCGAACGTCTGGCGCTCCAAGCGATGTCACTCCCGTGGTGGCCCGGTCCTGTCGTGCCGATCGTCGCCGCACGCGCTGATGCGCGTTCCTCCTGCGCTCGCTCCACCACCGATGGGCTCGAGATCCGCCTGGCGGCGCCGCAGTGGACGCCGGTCACCCTCACCCACGAACTCGCCCACGTGCTCGCAGGCCTCACAGCAGGTCACGGTGCTGGCTTCCGGCGGGCTCATGTCGACATCGTCACCTCGGTACTCGGTACCGAGGCCGGCCGGTGGCTCCTCGACGCCTACGTCGCCCACGGGTTGCCGTTGCCTCGTGCCGAACGGGTAGCCGAGCCGATGCCCGCGCCAAGGGTCGACGGGCCGATCGCGCTCTAGCCGGTCGGAGTCACCCAGCGGTCACGAAGCGTGTCCGCGAGATGAGCGATCGGTCGACGAAAGCCATCCGCTCCGGCCGGCCCGGCATCGAAGACGCTGGGATCAGCAACCCCGATAGCGAGCACGATGGTGTGGAGCGACATCGTGTCGAGCAGGTCGATCAGCGGTTCGAGGAGGTTGGTTCGGTCGGCCTCCCCCAGCGAGAGCACGACCGCATCGGACTCCACATCGGTTCGCGCCATCGAGCAGTTGTCGAAGGCCACTCCAACAGCCTCGAGTGCGCCCGAGAGCGTGTCGGCCCCGGTGAGATCACCGATGGCCTCGGTGTAGTCGTCCGTCGCGGACAGGCACACCACGAGCGACTCTGGAGCCGTTGGCGGCCGTTGGTCCTCGACGCCCGCGGTTTGCGATGGAGCGCAGGCAGCGACCGCGACGGCGAGCGCGATGAGGGCCCCGCTGCGTTGGATCAGTTCTCCTCCGCGTCGAGGACGCTGAGGAACTTGTCGACCACGGCTGCGTCCACCGGAACGAGGTGCTGCTCCTCGGGATAGGCGCCCGAGTCGACATCGGCGATGAACTCGGAGAACGCGGCGACTCGTTCGCGTTGCAAGCGGTCGAACTCCGAGGCGAAGTCGCGGTACACCTTGGCGTGCCGAGGCAGGTGGCCGCGGGTGTAGCCGAGCAGGTCGCAAGAGAACAGGTACTGCGCGTCACATCCGGCCCCAGCCCCCATCGAGAACATGACGAGCGAGGTCCGTCGAGAGATCTCAGTGGCGATTTCGGGCGGCACCACCTCGATCTCGGCAGCGAAGGCCCCGGCGGCCTCGAGGGCGCGCACCCCCTTCCACACCTCGAGCGCGGACTCCACGGTCTTGCCGACTGCCCGGAAGCCTCCCGTCCAGGTACGCCGCGATGGGATGAGGCCGACATGTCCGACGACTGGGATCCCTTCGGCAGCCAGTCGCGAGATCACCTCGATGCTCGCGGCGCAGTAGCAGGCGTCGGCGCCGGAACGGATCGCGTCGTGTCCGGCGCGCAGGTAGTCATCGGTGGTCGCGAGCACGCCGAAGGGGAGTCCGACCTGAACGAAGCAGTCACCGGCGGCCTCGCGCATCTCGGCATCCCAGAGGTGCCGTTCGATCGACAGCACATCGACTCCGGCCTCGGCGCAAGCGCGAGCTTCATCGGTGTTCTCCACGTACACCATCGAGAGTTGGCGTACCCCCTTCAGGGCTCGCAGGTCGGCGACGGTGCGGCGCGTTCGGTTCATGGGCTGAGACTACGACGCGCCTCAAGCGCCGGACACACGCGCGTCGTGACCCTCCCAGAAGGGCTCACGGATCTCGCGCTTCAGGATCTTCCCGGCAGCGGATTTCGGCAAGGGATCTGCGATCACCTCGATGCGCCGGGGAACCTTGAAGCCGGCGATCAGCTGACGGCAGTGCTCGACCAGCTCGGTGTCGGTGAGGTCGATTCCTTCGCGGGCGACGACCGTTGCCGCCACTGCCTCGCCCCAACGCGGGTCTGGGATGCCGTAGACCGCGCACTCCAGGACCCCGGGGTGGGTCATGAGCGCCTGCTCAACCTCGGTTGAGTACACGTTCTCGCCGCCCGACACGATCATGTCCTTTGCTCGATCGACGAGGAACAGAAAGCCCTGAGGGTCGATCCAACCCACGTCGCCGGTCCGGTACCAGCCGTTGCGGAGCACGGCGGCGGTCTCCTCGGGCTTGTTCCAATAGCCGGCCATGACGTTGTCGCCGCGCACGACGACCTCGCCGCTCTCTCCTGCGGGCAGGTGATTGCCATCGGAATCGATGATGGCGACCCGGCAGCCGAGCACCGGTTGGCCGCATGAGCGCTCCCGCGGTCCGCCGAGTTCGTCCTGCTCGTCGGCGAGTGCGGTGGTGAGCGGTGATAGTTCGGTCGCGCCATAGAGGTGGATCATCGCCGTGCCAGGGAACAGTTGATGGAAGCGACGGACTGTCTCGACGGCGATCGGTGAAGCGCCGTGGGTGAGCAGGCGGAGCGAGGTGGAGTCGCGGGGACGCCGACTCTGCGACTCACACAGCGCGACCATCATCGTTGGCACGGCGAGGGTCGTGGTGATGCCCTCGGCTGCGATGACATCGAGCACGACCTCAGGATCGAAGGCCGGCACGGTCACTTGGGTGGCGCCGAGGGCGAGCGAGGCGAGTACCGCGTAGGTGCCGGCAGCGTGGAACATCGGCGACATGACGAGGTAGCGGTCGTCGGCCCGCATCTCGCAGCAGTTGATCGTGTTCCACATGTTCGCGATCAGATTGCGATGGGTGAGCATGACCCCCTTGGAGGGGCCCGTCGTGCCTCCGGTGTAGAAGAGTCCGGCGAGATCGTGCTCGTCGACGGCGTGCAGCTCGTCGAGTTCGGTGGGCGTTGAAGCCGAGGCGATCAGATGCTCGAAGTCGTCGGGGACGCGGATGACGTGCTCGACGACGTTCTCGATCGCCGAGGGTGGACGGTCGGTGATCAGTGCGCGCACGCCGGCGTCACGCAGGATGTACTCGATCTCGGGATCGGCGAGGCGAGTGTTGATCGGCACGATCACGAATCCGACGGCGGGAAGCGCCACGTACGACTCGATGTAGGTGTGGCCGTTCGCCATGAGCAACGCGACCCGATCGCCCGGTCGCAGACCGAGGGCGGAGAACCCTCCCGCTATCGAGCGGCAGCGCAGGTCGAGCTCAGTGAACGTCAGGGTGAGCTTCGCGGCGGTGTCGACGACGGCGGGTGAGTCAGGGGCGACGCAAAGACCGCGTCGAAGCGGGTCGGCGAACGTCCTCACGGGCGAGATTCTGCCAGTCGGGAATCAGATGGCCCGAACGCACTGGTCGGGAAGGCGGGATTCGAACCCGCGACCCCCTGCTCCCAAAGCAGGTGCGCTA
>JAFMMJ010000069.1 GCA_017859785.1 Ilumatobacteraceae bacterium | reverse complement strand
GGCGCTGCCAACCACGGCTCGAGGAGCTCGACCAGGCCGTTCTCCATCCGCCATCCCACGTACGCCTGGTGGTGTTCGACCGATTCCCATCTCTCGTAGAGCGCGACGACGGAGTCCTGTCCGCTGAGGGTCTCGATGCCGTGGCAGCCGTCGTAGACGCGGGTCTTCACTAGGCCGTCGTCGCCGCCAAGCCAGGCGAGCAGCTCACCTTGCTCCTGATCGGACTTGCATCTAAATACCGCCATCGCAATGGTCATGGGTTGTTCCTCCTGTGTGTGTTTCGTCAGTTGGTTCGTCGGGCGAGCACCGACGACATGAAGGTGGGGTCGACCAAGCCGTCAGCTCGGCGCTGCAGGTCCGCGTAGTCGGCGTCCACCATGAGTTTTGGCCCGGACTCGTCGATCTGTGCGGGGTCGTCCCAATAGGTGAAGAAGGTGAGCGAGTTGGCGGGCGTCGCCATCATCGACGAGCCATAGGTGGTGCCCGCCACGACGACGGGGCGCCCGATCACGCTGCTGGCGTGGTTCGCGATCTCCATTGCCCAAGGGATGGCGCCCGGGTCGATGGATCTGAGGGTGATCTGGTGCACGATCGCGGACGGTTCCGGGGGCATGTCACCCGCAGCGTGCAGGAGTTGCCACATGACCGGCTCCGAAGGCGTCGCGAGGCACGCGTTCACCTCGTTGGAGAGTCGTTGAAACTCAGGGTCGGCCATCATGGGCCAGAGCGCCGCGGAGAACTCCGCCATCGAGTCGGCACGCATCGACACGGCGAGCGTTCCCTGGGGCATCCCTAAGGTGACCATGTAGGTGTAGCCGCGGACTCCGGAGTTCTCGTTCCAGTAGTTCGCCATCGCGGCGAACGCCTCGGATCCTCGGGCGATGCTGTCGGCTCGCATCGAAAATGCCTGTTGAACAACTCTCATGCAGACCCCCTCTGCGTCGGTTCGGAAGTAATTCGCTGATGATCGTGGTCGCACGGCGTTGCGAAAACCTTGCGGTCGTTGCAATCTCGGCCGACCGGTCACACTGTTCGGGTGAGCATCGAACCGAAAGGCGCCTCCAGCCACACGCGACAGATCACTGAGGGTCCACTCGCCGCGATGGACCCGAAGGACTTCGACCGCGCCTCCCGCGGTCTCATCGCGCAGCATCCGACCGGCCAGATCGAGGGCGCTTGGGGTGTCGCTTGGGATGTCTCGCGATATGCCTTCATCGACGAGTCCGAATCGAACCCAAACACGGTGCATCCGAGCCTGTGGCGACAGGCCCGCCTCAACAACATCCACGGATTGTTCGAAGTAGCGCCGGGCGTCTGGCAGGCCCGCGGCTACGACATCTCCAACATCACTTTCATCGCGGGCGAGACCGGATGGATCGTCATCGATCCGCTCACTGTCGAGGGGTGTGCCCGTGAATGTCTCGCGCTCGCCAACACCCACCTCGGTGAACGCCCCGTCACCGCAGTGATCTACACCCACTCGCACACCGACCACTTCGGCGGCGTACTCGGCGTGACGAGTCGCGAAGCAGTGGAGCGCGGTGACTGCCGCGTCATCGCCCCGGAGCATTTCCTCCGCGAGACCGTCAACGAGAACGTGATCGCCGGACACGCGATGACTCGACGAGCGATCTATCAGTTTGGTCCGCTGCTGCCGCCGGGCCCACGAGGTCACGTTGACTGCGGGCTCGGGAAGGCAATTCCGATCTCGCCACCCGGACTGCTCGCTCCCACCGAGGACATCACTCACACCGGCCAAGAACTTGTGGTGGATGGGGTGCGCATCGTGTTCCAGTTGACCCCCGAGGCGGAAGCACCCGCTGAGATGAACTTCTTCTTCCCGGATCACGGGTGGCTGTGCATGGCGGAGAACTGCTCCCACAACATGCACAACCTCATCCCGATTCGCGGCGCTCAGGCCCGCGACGCGTTGGCCTGGTCGAAGTACATCGGCGAGGCACGCGACCTCTTCGGCGGCCGAGCGGAGCTCATGTTCGCCTCCCATCACTGGCCGCGGTGGGGACGTGACGATGTCGACAGTTTCCTTCGCAAGCAGCGTGACATGTACCGCTACATCCACGACCAGACGATGCGCTGGGCGAACCACGGCGAGACACCGACGGAGATCGCGGAACGGGTGACACTCCCACCAGAGTTCGCCAACGAGGCCCACACAACGGGCTACTACGGGCATCTCGCCCACAACGTGAAGGCCGTCTACCAGCGCTACCTGTCCTGGTATGACGGCAATCCGGCGAATCTCTGGCGACTCCCACCGACCGAGCTCGCGTCGCGCTACGTCGCTCTCGCCGGTGGCCCCGACGCCGCAATCGCCGCTGCCCGCAGCGCCTACGAGAACGGCGACTACCGGTGGGTCGCCGAGTTGGCTGGGCACCTCGTGTTCTCGGATCCGGGCCATGTGGAAGCCCGCCAGCTCCAAGCTGATGCCTTCGAACAACTCGGCTATCAGAGCGAGTCCGCGACCTTCCGGAACGCCTACCTAACCGGCGCGCAGGAGCTTCGCCACGGTCATCCTCCGCGTCGGGCTGCGGTGCGACGCGGTTATCTCGACGCGATGACCGTCGACCAATTGATCGATTCGATCGCGGTCCGGCTCCGATCTGAGGATGTCGACGGTCGCAGATGGGTGATCAATCTTGAGTTGACCGACCGGGCCGAGATTTGGCGGGTTGAGCTCTCGAATCGCACCATCTCGGCCTCGCCGTTCCCAGCGGCATCGCCTGACGCGACGGTTCGACTCGCCCATGTCTCCCTCGTCGAGATCGCCTCCGGTGAGAGCACCCCGGACACCCTCCTCGACGCCGGTCGCCTCGACCTCTCCGGAGCGCCGGAGGCGCTCGCTGAGGTCTTCGGGCATCTCGATGTGTTCGAGTCGATGTTCCCGATCGTCGAACCGTGACGAGCCGGCACGCCCGATCAATTGACAGTCGGCCATAGTGGGGTCATGAGCGACACCTTGACCGTCGAGCAACGCGGACTAGTCCGCATCGTCACCATGGATGATGGGAAGGCGAACGCGTTTTCCCTCGAGGTCATCAACGACCTGCGTGGACTGCTCCGAGAGGCGGAAGCGGACGACGAGACGCGATCACTGGTCATCGCCGGCCGGGAGGGGCGCTTCAGCGGCGGGTTCGACCTGTCGGCGATGCGAGCCGGAGATGTCGATGCGGTCGTCGAGTTGGTCGCTGCCGGAGGAGCTCTCGTCGCCGATCTCTACGCGTCGCCACTCACGGTGGTCGCCGCCGCGACGGGGCACGCGGTCGCGGCGGGCGCGCTCGTGCTGCTCGGCTGCGATCATCGGGTCGGTGTTGACGGACCGGTGAAGATCGGACTCAATGAGGTCGCCATCGGCATGGTGCTGCCGCCGTGGGCGCTCATCATCGCCCGTGATCGCCTGAGTAAGCGCTACTTCCACTCGTCGACGACGAACGCGCGGCTGTTCGATGGGCGAACTGCGGTCGATGCCGGGTTCCTCGATGAGGTGGTCGCCGCCGAATCCGTGGTGGAGCGGGCAATCGAGAAAGCGACCGAACTCTCGACCCTCGTCCCCGCCGCCTACGCCCGCACCGTTGAGGTGGTGCGCGGCCCAGTGATCGCGGAGATGCGCGCCGTCGACCCGCGATCTATCCTGTGACTGGTCTCGGCGGAATCGGCTCGAACTAGCCGTCCAAGAGTTGTTGGCGCAGTTCACGCTTGAGCACTTTTCCGTAGTTACTCGTGGGCAGCGATTCGACGAACCGGTACTGCTTGGGTCGTTTGTAACGAGCAATCCGGTCGAGGCATAGAGCGTCAAGGGCCTCGCTGTCGGCGTCAAATCCACCTGTGGTCACTACGAAGGCGATGACGACCTCTCCCCATTCGGGATCGGGTCCCCCTATGACTGAGCATTCGGCGACTGAAGGGTGAGTTAGCAATATCTCTTCAATTTCGCGCGGATAGATGTTCATTCCTCCGCTGATAATTAGGTCCTTTGAGCGATCTTGAAGAGTGAGATAGCCATGCTCATCGAACGAACCAAGATCGCCGGTGTGGAGCCAGCCATCTCGAAGCGCTTCGGCGGTTGCGTCCGGCTGGTCCCAGTAGCCAACCATGACAACGTCTCCGCGCACGATGACTTCGCCAGTGTCTCCCGTTGCGACATCGAGTCCGCGCTCATTGACGACACGAACTTGCACGTCTGTTCTGGGTCGTCCAACGCTCTGCATTCGTTGATGCCAGCTGGGGTGATCAATGTCGGCATGTTCCGCCTTAGAGAGCCCGGTGATGGTCATCGGTGATTCGCCTTGCCCGTAGATCTGAGCGAAACGCGGTCCGAAGATCTTCAGGGCCTCCTCTAGGTCGTTGAGGTACATCGGCGCGCCGCCGTAGATGACGGTTTTCAGTTTGCTGAAATCAGCTTTTGCGACCACCGGATCTTGCGCGAGCCGTCTGACCATCGTTGGTGCGGCGAAGAACGAGACACCGGTCCAGTGCTGGAGTGTCCGCACGAGTTCGTTCCCGTCAAAGGTGCTGCGGCTCGGCGTAATGCTGACGGCGCCTCGAGCGATGTGCGGCAAGCCGTATAGCCCTGACCCGTGAGAAATCGGCGCGGCATGCACAACGGCGTCGTTCTCGTCAATTGAGTCGATGTCCGCGAAGTAGCTCAATGACATCGCCATTAGGTTTCGGTTGGTCAACGTTGCACCCTTGGGGCGACCCGTGGTCCCGCTCGTGTAAAAGAGCCAAGCGGGATCGGAGGCGAGCCTGTCCTGCACGGCAACACGGTCGTAGTCGCACCGGTCCAACCAGTCGGACGTCGCGACCTGAAGCACTTTGTCAGCGCCGGCAGCGTGCTCGGCATCGCCGATGTGGTCATTGTCGACGATGACGAGTCGCGCCCCGCTGTGGTTCGCGATGTACTCGACCTCGTCGCGGTGAAGTCGAGAGTTCACGGGAACCGCAACGCACCCGGCATGCCAGATCCCGAATAACGCCTCGAGATACTCGGGGCGGTTAGCCATAAGAATCGCGACCCGGTCGCCAGGGCGAAGGTTGTCGCGCTCGATAAAGCTTCGGGCAAGGCTCCCAATCGTGCGACTGAAGTCGGCCCACGTCGCATGGACTTGCGCTCCGCTGGCGAGTGCGGGACCGCCGGGGATTCTTCGACCGTTGCGGTGGACCCACTCGGCGAGGTTCATATGGTCACTTCCCCTACTCGACGCATGTACATAGTGAAGAGCTTTGGAGCACGCATTCGATCGGTGCTCGATCTACCCTCCATCGCGTTGCCGCACTCTGGAGGGGCCATGATCCTTGAGGACAACGACTGTCGAAAGCGCCTTGAGCTCGCCGACCACGGGATTCTTGGGACTGTCCACGAGCGTCGTGGAGTCGATCTTGTGCCGGTTTGTTTCGCCGTGATCGATGACATCGTGGGCATTCCGGTTGACCTCGTGAAGGCGAAAAGCTCGACCCGCCTTCAGCGCGAGGCCAACCTTCGAGTTGATGGCCGGGCCACGCTCCTCGTGGAGAATTGGTCATCGACAGATTGGAGTGCTCTCTGGTGGGTCCGATCAACACTCGTGTTTGACGAGCGTGTGGCCGACAGAGAGCGAAGCCAAATCAAGGATTTGCTCTCTGAGAGATACGCGCAATACGCCGATCAACCGTTTTCTGGCCTCTTGTGCTTCCGGCTCGTGTCGCTGTCCGGTTGGAAAGCCGGAGGGTGACAGGGAGATCGAGCTTCAGCTCTCGTTCACCTTCGGCATGATGTCGTTCACAAGCCGCTTCAGGTCGTCGAGCGTCTTCGACACAGGAACATCAGCGAACGGCGGCCAGATCAACGGCATCGTCATGCCGGCTTCCTTGTAGGCCTTGAGCCGGTCGGTGATCTGCTGCTCGGTGCCAACTAGAAGATTTGTCAGCTTGTGGTTGTCGGTCTGGTCCGTCTCAGTGTCGGTGATAGTGAACCAGATCATGGAGCACATATCGAAGCCGTCGTCGAGCGAGCGATCGCTACCGATCTCCGCGAGTTCTCGGTTGATCTCCGTCTTCCATCGAACGATTTCATCCGGAGTGTCCTGGATACCGATCCAGCCGGCGAGCCCGTACTTTGCGATCCGGTTCGCTGACCGCTTGGGGTCCTTCAAACCGCTGAAGTAGATCGGCGGGTGGGGGTGCTGAACCGGTTTCGCTCCGAATCCAGCAGGTTCGAAATCTGCGAATTCACCGTGGTACTCGAAGATGTCGTTAGTCCAGATCCCTGTCATGATTTCGATCGTCTCGCGAACGTGCTTGTGGCGCTTAGGGAAGATGTGTGCTGCGCTCGCTGCAGCGAACTCCTCCGGCATCCAGCCAGCTCCAACTCCAACGTTGACTCGTCCGTTCGACAGGTGGTCAACAGTGGCAATTTCACCGGCGAGAACACCTGGTGACCGATAAGGGGTGTCGATGATGCTCATGCCGATGCGAACTTTTTTCGTTTTGGCTGCGAGCCAAGGAATCAGTGGCATTCCGTGGAGCCACTGGCCTCTGGCGGAAACCGGCATCTGAAGTGGGAACTGGTCCATCATCCCGAACGGGTACTGCATGCCACCATGGTCGGAGGCTTCTGGGACGATGATGCGATCGAGCGTCCACACCGAGTCGAAGTCAAGATCTTCGGCCAGTTCCGTGAGGTCCTCCAGTTCCTTCACCGTGACGTGATCTCTGAAATTTGGCAGGTACAGCGCGAGTTTCATCTTTGCTCCTTGTTGAGATTCGAGGCGGTTTCCCGCCTGAGTCGTTTTCCTGCGCATCGCGCATCTATATCACGCGTGACATATTTGTATCATGTGTGACATAAGTGATGCAAGTAAGTACCCTCAGCACTGTGAGTGATACTTCCAATGTCACCGACAACAGCGCTGACGAGGTTCGGCCAGGCGGACTCGACGACCAACTGTGCTTCGCCATGTACTCGGCGATGAACACGATGACCCGCTTCTACCGCCCATTGCTGGCCGACATCGACCTCACCTACCCGCAGTACCTCGTGATGCTGATCCTGTGGGAGCAGAACGAAACCTCCGTTAGCGACATTGCCGCTCGACTCGATCTCGCTCCTCACGCGGTCTCACCAATCATTGACCGACTTGAGTCGCGTGGAGTTGCTGCCCGATCACGAGATGCCAAGGACGGCCGAGTTGTACGAATCTCAAGCACAGAACTCGGCGACTCACTCCGATCCCGAGCACTTTCCATCCAGGATGCGGCCCGCTGCAGGACTGAGTTAGACGACTCCGAGGTGGCATTGCTCCGGACCCAGCTCTTAGCTCTCGCTGACCGGATGAGCGGCCACACCCAAGCGACGGCTGCGCACATTGGCTAGCTCGTTTGCCATGCAAGGAAAAGTTGTCGGTGTGAATATCGGCATGACGGCTTCGATCCGTCATGGCTCGCGGGAGATCGAGTCGGCCTTCGTGAAGACGCCGATTAGCGGTCCAGTTCACCTCTCGCGCCTCGGCTTGCCCGGCGATGAGCACGTCTATGAGCATCACGGCGGGCCGGACATGGCGCTCCTCGCCTACCCCATCGAGCATTACGCGCATTGGCGGTCGCTCGGACTTGACCTTCCCGAGGCGGGAGCGATGGCGGAGAACCTGACCGTGACGGGACTCGTTGAGACCGAGGTGTGCATCGGTGATGTCCTCGCGTGCGGCGAAGCGCAAGTGCAAATCAGCCAACCCCGGAGCCCGTGCTTCAAGTTGGCCGCCCGGTTCTCACGAAGGTCGCTCCCCCAAGAGATCCAATCGACGGGCTACACCGGCTTCCTGCTCCGAGTTCTCTCCGAGGGCACCATCGAGGCCGGCGACGAGGTGACGCTCATCGAGCGCACCGAACCGTCCATGACGGTGGCCCGAGCCGGCCACATCCTGAATGTCGCCCGCGACGACCTCGACGGCGCCCGGGAGCTGCTCGACGTCGAAGCCCTCGGTTCAGTGACTCGGCGCACCTTGGAGGCCCGGGTCGCGGCCGGAGGTTTCGCGGGCGAGGACTCCTCGCGCCTCTACCTCGACGATGGCTTGTGAAAATCTTGTCGAAAGTCGGAATACGACGCCTCAATCGGTGTTGATCAGCCCGTGACTGCTCTCAAAGACATCCCCGTAACCACCATCGACGGCACCGAGACGACCCTTGCGGCGCTCGAGGCTGAAGTGCTCCTCGTCGTCAATGTCGCCTCCAAATGCGGCCTGACGCCGCAGTACGAGGGACTTGAGGCACTGCACCGCAAGTACGCCGACCAAGGCTTCGCGGTGTGCGGATTCCCCGCCAACGACTTCCTCGGCCAGGAGCCCGGCTCCGAGGATGAGATCGCCGAGTTCTGCCGCGCCACATACGACGTGACGTTCCCCATGTTCTCGAAGATCACCGTGGTTGGCGACAACCGCCACCCGCTCTACTCAGAGATGATCAGCCAGCAGCCCGAAGCCGCCGGCGAACCGGAGAAGCAGCGCGAGCGTCTCCACGGGTTCAACATTGAGACGACCGATCCACCCGAGGTGCTGTGGAACTTCGAGAAGTTCCTGATCGGCCGCGACGGTTCGGCGATCGCGCGCTTCGCGCCTAATTGCAAGGTGGATCGGGATGAGGTCATCGCGGCGATTGAGGCCGCGCTCGCCGGCTAATCAACGCGAGGAATCTCGGTCAATTGGTCGGGATGAAGCCTCCGACAACGCGCTCGGTGCGCTCCAACGACGCCGCTAACTGGCCGCGGCGCCACGCCGAGGTCTCCTCGGAGTCGAGTCCGGCCAACACATCTCTGATCACCC
>JAFMMJ010000068.1 GCA_017859785.1 Ilumatobacteraceae bacterium | reverse complement strand
TCGCGCTCCGCCCGCGCCGTGTCGGCTCGGGCAATCGCGGCATCGGTGCCGTGCTCGTTGATGAACTCGGCCCACTCCACCAGAGAATCAACCATCTCGTCCTCAGGCACAACCGCGACATTGCGACCCTTCACGAAGAGATGTCCGCGACGGTTGCCAGCGGCGATCCCGAGATCGGCCTCACGCGCCTCACCTGGGCCATTCACCACACACCCCATCACCGCCACCTGCAACGGCAGTTGACGCTCGCCGAACGCTTCCATGGCGCGCTTGGCGACATCGATCACGTCGATCTCGGCGCGACCGCATGACGGGCAGGCGATCAGATCGACGTTCTTGCGCTCGCGCAAACCGAGCGCCTCCAGCAACTGACGCCCCGCGCGGGCCTCCTCCACCGGATCGGCGGTCAGCGAATAGCGGATCGTGTCACCGATGCCCTCCATGAGCAGCGTCGCGATGCCCGCCGTCGCCTTCACTAAACCGGCCGGCGGCGGACCCGCCTCGGTCACCCCGAGATGCAACGGATGGTCGGTCACCTCGGCGAGTTGGCGATAGGCCTCCACCATCAACGGCACGCTGGAGGCCTTCACCGAGATCTTCACCAAATCAAAATCAACCTCGGCGAAATAGGCGAGCTCGCGCTGAGCCGACTCGACCATCGCCTCCGGGGTCGCCCCGCCATGACGCTCATAGAGATCGGGGTCGAGCGACCCGGCATTCACCCCAATACGGATCGGCACCGACCGATCGCGACACTCCGCGGCCACCGCCTTGATGTGCTCCGGTTTGCGGATGTTGCCCGGATTAAGCCGCAAACCCTGCACCCCGGCCTCGAGGGCGGCGAGCGCCATCCGATACTGATGGTGGATGTCGGCCACGATCGGCACCGGAGAGCGCGGCACGATCTGAGCGAGACCCTCAGCGGCCTCCGCCTCATTACAGGTGCACCGAACGATGTCGCACCCCGCCGCGGCGAGCGCGTAGATCTGCTGGAGCGTCCCCTCGACATCGGCGGTCTTGGTGATCGTCATCGACTGGACGCTCACCGGAGCTCCGCCGCCAACCGGCACCGACCCCACCATGATCTGGCGGGTCGCGCGGCGCTCAGTGGCCCACTCGGTCACATCCATGACGGCTCCGATCGCCCCGGTCAGCCGACCGGTCTCACGATGTCGAGATAGAGCCCCGACACGAACAAGAACAACAACACCGTCACCACCGCCATCGTCAACGGCATCAACTTCTCGACATCGGCGTGATAGCGGCGACCACCACGCTCGCGCGCCCGCTCATACGTCGCCACCAACGCGTGACCACCATCGAGAGGCAACAACGGGAACATGTTGAACACGCCGACGAACACGTTCAACAGCGCCAACAACTCGAGCACACCAGCGAGACCGGCCACCTCGCCGACATCGTCGCTCACCGAGGTGATACCGACCAGCGTGGTCGGGCGCGTCGCCAAATCATCACTCTCACCCGACAGATGACTGAGCACGTTCACCGGGTTCAACACCCGCAACACCCCGACCACCGAATCACCGACCGACGACACCATCGACGAGGTCGCGTACACCGGCGACGACCACCACGAGCGCTTGACCACGTCGACCAGCGGCGATGACGACACCCCAAGGAACGCCACATCATCAGGCCCGCCCACCAGCTCATAGGAACCGAGCGTGACCGGCAGCGACAACAACGCTCCATCGCGATCGACCACCACATCGACCGAATCACCCGGGGAATGCGACACGATCGCCTCGCCGAGCGGCGCCCCCTCGATGACCTCGACCCCGCCAACCGACAGGATCACATCACCAGGCAGCACACCACCGACCTCAGCCGGCAAACCCTCCGAGACCGCCCGCACCTCGGCACCATCACCGAGCACCGACTGGCCGCTCAACGTGTAGACACCGGACAACAACACGAGAGCGATCACCATGTGCATGATCGACCCCGCCGAGATCACCAACAGCCGGCGCGGATACGACTTCGACCGATAGGCGCGACCCTCCTCGGACGGCTCGACGTCATCCATCATGTTCATGCCGACGATCCGCACGAACGCCCCGAGCGGCAGGGCGCGGACGCCGTACTCGGTCTCACCACGGCGGAAACTCCACACCCGCGGACCGAAACCGATGAAGAACTGCGTCGCCTTCATGCCCGTCCACCGAGCCGTCGCGAAATGGCCGAGCTCGTGCAAGAACACCGAAACCAACAACCCGACCGCGAACACCAACCACCAGATCGAGAAGAACCCAAGCATCGCGAACAACGCGACGATCACCGCTACTCCGGCCCCACCACGGAACCCGCCGACCAACTCGTCGTCAGCCCGCTCGACCACAGCGCCACCAGCCATCACCTCAGAGGTGAAGCGACCGCGCAACCCGACCTGCGGCACCTCAGGCGCCGGCCACGGAGAGCGCTGGTCGTCAGTGGGGGTCGTCATGTCGTCTCGCGAAGGTTCTTGGAGTCGTGGTTGCAGGATGCGGGTGAAACCGTCAGACACCCCGGGAAGCGAGCCACGCGGACGCCGACTCCCGGGCCGACCGATCGGCCTCGATCACATCTTCGACGCTAGTGGGTGGGTGTGCGCCACGCTCGTCGAGCACCGACGTCGCCACCTCGGGGATCGCGCTCCACGCGATCCGACCCGCCAAGAACGCCTCGACCGCCACTTCATTCGCCGCTGAAAGCACCGCCGGAGCCGTCCCACCCGCCCGACCCGCCTCATAAGCAAGATCGAGACACCGGAACGTCGCACGATCAGGAGCCGCGAACTCGAGCGAACCAAGACTCGACCAATCGATCCGGCCGAACGGCACCGACGACCGCTCCGGCCACGCCAACGCGTAAGCGATCGGCAGACGCATATCGGGCATCGATAACTGGGCGATCGTCGACCCGTCGGAGAACTCCACCATCGAATGCACCACCGACTGCGGATGCACCACCACTTCGATGTCGTCATAGGCGACACCGAACAGCTCGTGGGCCTCGATCACCTCGAGCCCCTTATTCATCAACGTCGACGAATCCACCGTGATCTTCGGACCCATCGACCAGGTCGGATGAGCCAACGCCTCAGCCACCGTCACCGAAGCCAACTCCTCGGCCGAACGACCACGGAACGGCCCACCCGACGCCGTCAACACCAGACGCGACACCTCACGCTCGGCATCCACCGACGACCGAAGACACTGATGCAACGCCGAATGCTCACTATCCACCGGCACCAACTCGGCCCCTGGCGTCGCCCGCAACGGCCGCACCACCGGCCCCGCCGCGATCAGGCTCTCCTTGTTCGCCAACGCCAGACGCCGACCCGCCGCCAACGTCGCCACCGTCACCGTCAAACCGGCGAACCCGACCACACCGTTGACCACCACATCAGCCTCAGCGCACACCGGGGCGACATCGTCGACCACCTCGACCCCATCGAGAGCCGCCGCCACCTCGCGCCGCGCCACCGGATCAGCGACGGCCACCACCCGAGGCCGAACCGCACGGGCCTGCTCAACGAGCGTCTCGACTGACGAACCAGCCGACAGGGCCAGCACCTCGAACCGGTCAGGCTCAGCCGCGATGACCTCCAGCGTCTGCCGCCCGATCGACCCCGTCGACCCGGCGACGACGACCCGGATCACTGCACCCAGGGTTCGATGACCCGGGTCAGGTAATAGACCGCGGGAAGGGTCAACAAGAACCCGTCGAAACGATCGAGCACCCCACCATGGCCGCGCACCAGCGACCCGAAGTCCTTGATATCGAGATTGCGCTTGAACATCGACTCGACCAGATCACCGAGCGGCGCGAACACCGACACCACCACCGCCAGCAACAACAACTCACCGGTGCCCGACCAGGTCGAGTTCCAGCCGCCGATCCCGACCACGATCAACACGACGATCGTCATCAACGCGCCGCCGATGAACCCCTCCACCGACTTGCCCGGCGAGATCCACTGACGCAACGGCGTACGACCCGCCGCCGAACCAACAAACAACGCCCCGACATCGTTGGCCACCACCGCGAGCGCGAGCATGAACAACGTGTCGGTGCCGGTGTCGGCGAGCAACACGCCCTGCGTCGTCGAGAACCGAAGGATCAACGCGGCAAACGACCCACCAAGACCGATCCACATGATGCCGGCTGCCGCCACCGAGATATTCGGCAACGGGCCGCTCTCCACCGAACGCGCCCCGATATGGGTCACCGCGATCGTCACGAACCCGAGCATCATCACCAACGGCAACGCCGACTCGCCCACCCAATAGGCCGCGAGCGGAGCCGCCACACAAGCCACGATCCCCGGGATCACCGCCGGGCGATAGCCCTTCTCCGACAGCTTGTCGAAGAACTCGACCGCGCCAAGACCAAGGATCACCGCCACCAGACCCACCGTCGCCCACGGCCGATAGGTGAGCACCCCGATGAAGATCGCCACCAGCAACACACCAACCGCGGTCGCCATCGGCATATCGCGAGCCGACGACTGACGACCGCCCGCGGCACGACTGCCACGCGGCGCACCACTCGGACGCGGGCCCTTCGGACCCGGCCCACCCGGGCGCGGCCCCTGGCGCCGACGACCAGACGATGCCGGAGGCTGCCGCCGCTCGATCCCCGACGGATCCGTGCCGATCACAATCCTCGACGCCGCCGGCCTCGGCTGCTCACCCGTCACCCGCTCACGCGGCACCGCAGGCGCCTCACGAGTCGGCTCCGGCTCAGCATCATCAGCCCACACCGGGTTCTCCGCCGTGAACGACTCCCACAACTCATCCTCGGACCGCGTCGGCACCGGATCGGAATCATCGAACGACACCAGCCCCTCACGAGACGGACTCACCGAGGTCACATCACCCGTCGGGGACTCATCCACAATGCGACGAATCTCTCCCGAAGGATCGATCGCCCGCGGGATCTCCCCCGTCGGCGGCTCCGTCCAATGCGGCATCGGACCCGACTCATCGCCGAAGCGCAACGGCGGCTCATCGTCGGCCGGCGCAGGATCGTCGAAATTCTCGAGCGGATCATCACCCGGAACCGAACGAGCGCTCTCATCGGTGCCGTCACTCGCCCGACGGCGCGGACGCTCATCGGTCGGATCGCCGAACAGCGACCCCGGCTCACCCCACATGTCGTCGCTCATGGCTCCCCCTCCCGACGGTCCTCAGACCTCGAGCAGTTCCTGTTCCTTGCGTCCAAGCCCCTGATCGATGCGCTCAACATGCTCATGGGTCGACTTGTCGAGCTCTTTCTCCGCGCGCTCGAGATCATCAGCGGAGATCTCGCCGTCCTTCTCGGCCGCCTCAAGATGCTTCCGGGCATCACGCCGAATGTTGCGCACCGCCACCCGGCCGTCCTCGGCCATGTTCTTCGCGATCTTCACGTAGTCGCGGCGCCGCTCCTCGGTGAGAGCCGGGAAATTCAGCCGGATCACCACCCCGTCGTTATTCGGCGACACACCAAGATCAGAATCGCGGATCGCCTTCTCGACCGCGGTCAACGTCGACCGGTCATGCGGCTTGATCAACAACTGGCGAGCCTCAGGCACCTGAATCGACACCAACTGCTGCATCGGCACCGGAGCGCCGTAGTACTCGACCAACAGATGCTCGACGAGGGCGGGCGCCGCTCGACCCGTACGCACCGTGGCGAACTGGCTCTGGACATGCTGGACCGCTTTGTCCATCTTGTCCATCGCATCGAGCAGGGTCTCGTCGATCACGCGTTCAATGGTACCCATCGCGCCACCGACCCGACGGGGACACCAGCCGGCGCCGAAGGCCGCGCGAACTCAGTGGACGATCGTGCCGACCGGCTCGCCAGACAGGATCGAACGCAACGAACCCTCCTGGCTCATGTCGAACACCACGATTGGAATCGCGTTGTCACGGCAGAACGCGATCGCCGTGGCATCCATCACTTTGAGGTCCTTCGTCATGACCTCCATGTAGCCGACCTCGTCGTACTTCACGGCGTCCTCATTGGTGCGCGGATCCGCGCTGTAGACACCGTCGACGCCCGAGTGCGTGCCCTTCAACAAGGCATCGGCCTCGATCTCAGCTGCCCGGAGGGCCGCTGCTGTATCGGTCGTGAAGAACGGGTTGCCGGTACCGGCCGCGAAGATCACCACACGACCCTTCTCGAGGTGGCGAACCGCCCGACGACGGATGTAGGGCTCAGCGATCCGAGGCATCTCGATCGCCGACTGCACCCGCGTCGGCTGCCCCTTGCGCTCGAGAGCGTCCTGAAGGGCGAGCGCGTTCATGACCGTGCCGAGCATGCCGATGTGATCACTCTGCGTGTCGTCCATACCCGACATCGCGCCGATACGACCCCGCCAGAAGTTTCCACCACCAACCACGACCGCGACGTCGACCCCCATGTTCTGGCGAAGGTCGATGATCTCGAGTGCGGTCGCCTCGAGCGTCGCCCCATCGAGCCCACGACCCGACGGACCGGCGAGCGCCTCACCGGAGGGCTTGAAGACGATCCGCTTCCATCGGGGAGAGATCGCCTCGGCCATCGTTCTCAGCCGATCTCCACCTGGGCGAACCCAGCGATCGAAGCCGAGCCGATGAACTGCGCCACCGACTGTTTGTCGTCCTTGGCGTAGGGCTGCTCAAGCAGACACACATCTTTGAAGAACCCGCCGATGCGACCCTCGACGATCTTGGCGATCGCCTGCTCGGGCTTGCCCTCGTTGCGGGTGATCGTCTCGAGCGTGGCGCGCTCCGCCTCGACCACATCGGCCGGGACATCCTCACGACGCAAATACCGCGGACGAGCGAAGGCGATGTGTACCGCCACATCGTGAGCCATCTCATCGCTGGCGCCCGACATCTCAACGAGCACCGCGTTGACACCGCGGCCACCCTGGATGTGCTCGTAATGGCCGAGCACATTGCCGTCGGCGGCCTGGATGCGCACGACCTCACCGAGCTCGATCTTCTCCTTGAGAAGGATCTTCAACTCCTCGAGCTGGTCGTTGCGCGCCGCGACCGCCTCAGGGCCATCAGCGAGCACCAGCGAGACGAGCGCATCGGCCTCCGCCTTGAACTGATCGCTGCCGGCCACGAAATCGGTCTCGGACTTCAACTGGACGATCGCGCCGGTGCCACCCGACACCGAGATCGCGACGACACCCTGATTGTTCTCGCGGTCATCGCGCTTCGCGCTCGCAGCGAGACCCTTCTCGCGAAGGAACTGCTTCGCCGCCTCGAGGTCACCACCGGTCTCCTCGAGCGCCTTCTTGCAATCCATCATGCCGGCGCCAGTCGACTCGCGAAGCGCCTTCACATCCTGTGCAGTGAACGACATGTCAGACCCCTCTCAGCTCTCGTCGGTCGTCTCAGCGGCGGCCTCATCGGACGCCTCTGCGGCAGCGGGCTCGGCGGCCGGCTCAGCAACGGGCTCAGCAACTTCGGCCGGGGCCTCGCTCTTCGCGGCGAGACGAGCCTCGCGCTCCGCCTGCGCCTTCGCGGCAGCGGCGCGGGCCTCAGCCTGAGCCTGAGCGAACGCCGCCTCCTCCTCGGGGCTGCGCTGCGGCGGAGCCGGGATCACCGGAGCCGCCGACGGGCGACGAGACGCCACGTAAGCACCCTCGAGCACCGCCTCGGCGATCACGTTCGCGAACAACGAGTTGGCGCGGATCGCGTCGTCGTTACCGGGGATCGGATACTGAATCGAATCAGGATCGACATTCGTGTCGACCACCGCGACCACCGGAATACCGAGCTTGTTCGCCTCGGTCACCGCGATGTGTTCCTTCTTGGTGTCGAGCACGAAGATCGCATCCGGGGCCTTCGTCATCGAACGAAGACCGCCAAGGTTGCGCTGCAACTTGGTGAGCTCACGATCGAGGAGCAACGCCTCCTTCTTGATCATGACCTCGAACTCGCCGATCTCCTTCTGGCGCTCGAGCTCGAGCATCTTGCCGACGCGCTTGGAGATCGTGCCGAAGTTGGTGAGCATGCCGCCCAGCCAACGCTCGTTCACATAGGGCATGTTGCAGCGATCAGCGGCCTCGCGGACCGGGTCCTGAGCCTGCTTCTTCGTGCCGACGAAGAGGATGGTGCCGCCGTCGGCAGCCATCTCGCGGACGAAGTTGTAGGCGGTCTCGACGCGGCTCAGCGTCTGATCGAGATCGATGATGTAGATGCCGTTGCGCTCACCGAAGATGAAACGCTTCATCTTCGGGTTCCAACGCCGGGTCTGGTGCCCGAAGTGGGCGCCCGCCTCGATCATCTGGCGCATAGAGATGACAGCCATGAAATGCTCCTGTTCTGCGGTTGTCCGCCGGTCCGGGCGCCGTAGCGACCGCAGAAGGACCGGGGTTCTGCTCTGATCCGATGGCTCACCGGACGGTGAACCGTCAGCGATGCTATCGACGAGCCCCAGGGAACACTCCCGCCGCCTCCGGGCACAACGACACCTTCGGCACCGGCACACCGGGAGCGATCAAGCTCGCCCGCAAATGGCCGACGAGCAGCAACCTCGTTGGATCGACATACCGCTCTCCGATGCGCAGACCGAAATGAAACGGGCCGGTCGTCACCGCCACCACCTCACCGGCCTCCACCCGGTCGCCGGCCGTGAGATCCGACCGCGCCCCCGCGTAGGTCACCCGCCACCGCTCGGAGAACCCCGGGCGGTGGAACGCCACCACCAGATGATCGCGCCCCGCCACCGAACCAGAGAACGACACCGACCCAGCGACCGCCGACCTCACCGGCGAGCCGACATCGGTGGAGAACTCGAGACCGCGGTTACCGGCGCACCATCGACACGCCGGCTCTCGGAACCCGTCGACCACCACCCCGGACACCGGCATCGTCCAACATCCCCGCGCCGCGACCGCCG
>JAFMMJ010000067.1 GCA_017859785.1 Ilumatobacteraceae bacterium | reverse complement strand
GAGACCGGCAGGCCGGTCCCCGTGACGAAAGAGACCGGCAGGCCGGTCTCTTCTGCCGCCTCACGGAGCGCGGCGGACCAAGGTGTCTCACCGGGATCGACATGCCCACCGGGCTGGATCCACATGTCGAGGCGGCGATGACGCAAAAGCACCACCCCTCGCTCACCGATCACGATGGCCGACCCCGTGATATGCACCGCGTCGGCGTCAATATCGAACGGGTCGAGTCCAGCGGCGATCAGTCGATCGACCTCGGCGGCGAACCGCTCGATCGAACGTCGCTCGTCATCGTCGATCGGCTCCCGTGCGAGCACCTCGTCGCGCACCTCGCGGGCGAGGTCGTGACGAAGCGGATCAGACCCGGGCGCACCCATGGCGGCGACCGTACCGGGGTCACCCATAAGTGGCCTCGATCGACCACTGCCTCCGCTGCACCGCCACGAGATGCGCACTGTCATCGTCGAGCACCACCTGCAGCCGAGCCGAGCGCCTCACCGCCGGCGACCACCAACGCTCATGCAGCGGCCACGGGCCCGCCCACGCAACGATCCGACGTGACCCTGTCCGGTCGACCAGTTCATGAGGGGGCGAACTCATCTCGCCTCGACCGGTCACGAGCACCGGCTCACCGGAGATATCAAGAAGGCGGACCTCAAGAGGGTCGCGGTGGACCACCGTCGGCGCCGGAGCCGGCAGAGCTCCCGGCCAGGGCGCGGCATCACGCGACACCCGAGCGGCGTCGAGGAGGTCGACGGTGTCGGCCGGCACCCACCGGTGGCGATCGACCGGCGAGCGACCACCGGACCACACCGGCACCTCGACCGCCCCACCCTCAACGAGCGAGGTGAGCCGAGTGACGGCGCGGAGGGCAGCCTCATCACGTTCGGAACGCCCTCCCCAGAGCCCCTCCTGGGAACCCTCATCGGGCCGGACCTGCTCAGCCGCGAGGCGCACCAGCACCACTCCCGAAGTGACCGCGCCCGGTCGACGAGTCCAGGCGTCGACCTGCCATCGAACCCGATCGATAACCGCGGCCGCCGACAAGCCCTCCTCCCGATACCAACAATGCTCGCTGCGCTCGGAGTGCTCGGTCTCGATCGCGACGCGAACCGCGACACAGACACGTCCTGATGCGGCGACCTCGGAGATCAACCGCTCGGCCCGCTCGCGGACAGCGAAGACCACCGCCGACGCGTCGTGGATCGGGTCGTCGACGGCGAGTTCCACCGCGCTGGTCGACTCGTGGACGACGGTGTTGACCGGGCGCTCATCGATGCCATTGGCCAGCCGGTGAGCGTGCAGACCGACCGGACCGAACCTCGAGACGACATCGGAGGGGGCGAGCGACGCCAACTCGCCGAGGCGTCGTATGCCGAGACGGTCGAGCAGCGAGACGAAATCGACCGGAACCTCACCGATCTCAGCCAGCCACGCCACCGGCAGACCCGAGACGAGTTCGGGTGAGCCCTCGGAGGGGACCACCTCGGGGCGGCCAGCCGCGATCGACACGAGGGTCGCGAGCGCGGAGAGCGCCCGGCCATTGGCGACCCCGACGCCGGGTGGCGACCACCCAGCGGGCCGCAACTCCGCCAGATCGACGGCCAAACGATCGAGTAGGGCTCGCTCACCTCCGAAAAGGCGCGACGGCCCCCGGGCCGGAAGACGGATGTGCCCGGGCTCGACCAGTTCGACACCCGGGACGTACTCAGAGAGGACCTCGAGCACCGGTTCGAAGGCGGCCAACTCAAGCGCCGGATCACGATCGACGATGAGCAGGTCGGGACAGGCGCGCAGGGCGGAGCGCCGCCGTTCGCCGACGCTGATGCCGAACTCGGCCGCGCCTGGGGAGACGGCGATCAACCGGTTGGCGACGATGACCGCGGTGGGGCGCTCCGGAGGATGCCCGAGGGCCGACACCGGCCAGTCGGACCACCGGATGGTGATGGTGCGAACGCCGACCGTCACGTGATCAGACCGCGGTGCGGATCGGGTCGGAGACGGCCACCTCGGCGGCGCGCAGACGACCGTCGCACCCGGGGAGCGAGACCGATGCGACTCCACCTCGGTGCACCCTCCGCCCCGATGCCCGCACCTCGACATGCCGATCGACGAGACGACCTGTGCCGGGTCCGATGCCGTGCCAGGACGGCCCGGCTGATGAGAGCTCGACGTCGATCTCGAGACCGCGCGGGTCGCCGATGACGAGCAGACACCCCGCCCGGGAGCGGAGTCGGCGGCGGATGGCTGTGGCCAACGGAGCGGGCACACGACCGGGCGGACAGGTGAGGAGCAACTCGAACCCGTCGAGAGCGGCGAGGCAGAGATCGGCCCAGGCCCGCACCCCGTCGGCGCCTGGACGCACCCGAACGAGCCGTTCGAGCGGAAGACCGGCATCGGCGACCGCCTCGACACCGAGGTCGTCGACTCCGAGCACCGCGATCCACGAGCCGAGGGCTACCGCGCTTGCCGAAGCGGCGATCGCTAGGGAGCGGGCCGCTGGCCCCCGGCATGCCACCGCCTGCCCCCGGACGAGACCCTCAGCGCCGAGCAAGGCCCCGAGGACCGGATCGATGGGAAGGGTGCGCTCGGTGGCGAGGCGAGCGGCGCCGAGCCGCTCGATGCCATGAGGTGGAGCAGCGTCTCGCGGCGGGACACCGAGAGCGGAAGGCGCCGAATGCGACGTGTTCGGGATGCTCATGCGCCGATCGTATCGAACAGGTGTTCGATACGACTCAGTCAGGCTGATCCGGGCCCTGTTGGTCACGACCCGACCCTCCTCGCCAAACTGGTCCTATGTCGATCCCCCGCGTCCTCACGCTCATGGGCTCGGGCGAGACCGCCCCGACGATGGTCTCGACCCACCGTCGACTCGCGGCCCGTCTCGAACCCTCCCCCGGCCGGGTGCGCGCCAACGTCACCGCCGCCGTGCTCGACACCCCCTACGGATTCCAGGAGAACGCGCCCGAACTGGCCGAACGCGCCGTCGCCTACTTCGCCGAGTCGATTGACGTCGACCTCGCGGTAGCGGGCCTCACCCGCATCATCGACGCCGACGGCCTCGCCGTCGAGCGCGGCCTCGAGATCCTTCGGCGCAGCGACTACCTCTTCGCCGGACCAGGCTCGCCGACCTACGCCGTCGAGCAGTGGCGCGACTCCGCCGTACCCGCCGTGCTGCGATCGAAACTCGACCGAGGCGGTGTCATGGTGTTCGCCTCGGCCGCCGCGCTGACCATCGGTGTCGCCACCGTCCCCGTCTACGAGATCTACAAGTGCGGACATGAGCCGTTCTGGGCCGACGGGCTCGACCTCCTCTCGGCGATCGGCATCGACGCCGCGGTGATCCCGCACTACGACAACGCCGAGGGCGGCCATCACGACACCCGCTTCTGCTATCTCGGCGAGCGACGACTGATCGCGATGGAGGCCATGCTCCCCGACCGCGCCTGGGTGCTCGGTATCGACGAGCACACCGGACTCGTCATTGACATCGACGCTGGATCGGCTGAGGTGACCGGTAACGGCGGAGTCACATTGCGGGTGGACGGGCAGTCCCGCCACCATCCAAGTGGCACCGTGATGGATCTCGCGATGCTCACCGATCGCGACGCGGTCGCACGGGCGATCGGAGGCACGTCCGCGTCGTCGCCGCAGTCGGCCGATTCCGACCCGAGCCCCGAAGTCGCATCACCCGCGACGGCGGAGGTAGTGGCGACCTCGCTCGCCGAGGAGGCCGATCGCGCCGATGCCGCGTTCACCGCCGCCCTCACCGCGGGCGACGCAGCAACGGCCACCGGGGTGATGCTCTCCCTCGAGCAGGCGATCTGGGCCTGGTCGGCCGACACCCTTCAGAGCGACGAAACCGATCGCGCCCGGCAGGTGCTGCGGTCGATGGTGACCCGTCTCGGCGATGCCGCGGTCGGAGGACTCGCCGATCCGCGCTCGGTGGTCGGCCCGCTCGTTGAGACCTTGCTCGAGTTGCGGGCCTCGGCTCGTACGGAGCGACGCTTCGAGACCTCGGATCTCATCAGGGACCGTCTCGACGCCAACGGCGTCGAGGTTCGCGACACCGCGGACGGCGCCGAGTGGGATCTGCGAGCCTGACGGCTCAGGCGGTGCGGGAGCCCGCGGCGACCTGGTCGAGCAGGTCGAGGAGGTCGTCGAGACCAGCGGAGTGATGATCAGCTCCGACCGAAGCAGCAACGGCTCGCGATGCGATGCCCCGCCCTCCGACGATGACGGGCATGTCGGGCTCGGCCTCTCGGATCGCAAGCACCGTGTCGCGACACGACTCGAGAGAGTCGGCATGGGTCACCGAGACCACGACCGCAGCCGACCTGGTCTCGCGAGCGGCGGAGACAAACGACGACGCTGGGGAGTCAGCACCAATATCGGACACCTCCCAACCCGCGGCGCGAACCAGGTCAGAGAGCATCGAGACGACGAGCCCGTGGCGCTCTCCGGACGGCGCACCAATCACCACGGATCCGCGGGAGCGGCCCCGTCGCACGAACTGGGGTCCGAGGCGACCGATGATCCGTTGCACGATGCCGGTCGCGCGGTGTTCAACGGAGATGTCGAGCTCACCGGCGGCCCAACGTTCACCGATGTTGACGAGCGCCGGCGAGATGACTTCGGTGTATACGCGAGCCGGCGTGGAGCCTGCAGCGAGTGCTGATTCGATCACTGACCATGCCCCTCCAGCATCACCAGCCACCAGACGCGAGTGCATTCGCTGGCCCCAGTCGACACGTCCGCGGGGGGCGCGCTCGGCGGGCTCCTCAGATGGTTCCGCCCGGAAGCGATCGAGTTCCGCGCGTGACACCCGCCAGGTTCCGGAGCGCTTCACCGCGTCGAGCTGACCGAGGCGCACGTACCGATAGGCGGTCATGTAGTGCACGCCGAGTTCGGCTGCTGCTTCGTGCAGCGTGAGACCCTCGTCGCGGACCATTTCTCAGAAATTACGGCTAGGAATGGAAACCTGCGTGACTGTGCCGAACGGCGTCGTCGGGTTGTTCAGCCCTTCAAACGGGCCCTCGCCGCCCTGGACCGCTCGAGAAGGTGCGGCGGAACGAGGGCCGCGGCGGCTGCCCACGGATCGCTCGAGTCGCCCTCAGCGACAGCGGCGGCCGGCGTGTCGGGCACGAGATCCTCGAACGTCGGAGGCTCAACACCTGGCAACCAGTATTGATAAAGGTCGCGCACAATGTCAGACAGGCCATCGGAGGTCGCCCCCCGCTCAAGCTCGACGGTCACGATGTTCGCGTAGACGTGCACCGTGTGCACTCGTCCCGTGGCGAAGAGCCGTCGGGCGAGTTCATCGGTCGGACGGACGCCCCACGCGTCGGCCACCGAGGCGTACCGCTCGTGGCCCTGCCCCGATAGGGCGCGATTCGTCTCAAAGCGCACCACCCCGGGCGAGGCGCTCGCACGCTCGACGACACCGACCAACTGACCCATGAGCGGTCAACCTAGCGTCCGGTCGCACCGGAGTTCCGAATCCACGAGGCATGACGACCCACATCGATCGACCCCCCGGAAGGGCGGTCGCGGATAACGTCTCGCCGTGCCTCGGCAACGACTCGTGTGGGCCGCCCACAACCCGGCCCGACTGGTACTGATTGCCTTTAGCACCCTGATTGTCGTCGGAACGGTGCTCCTGCGGCTCCCCGCATCAGTGGATGGCGATCATCCCGGCCTCCTTGACGCGCTCTTCATGTCGACCTCTTCGGCGACGGTCACCGGGCTCGCCACCTTCGACATCTCAGTGCTCTCGCTGACCGGAGAGTTGGTGGTACTCGCGCTCATCCAGGTGGGTGGCTTCGGCATCATGGCTCTCGGCTCGATCCTCGCGATCATCGCCTCGCACCGGATGGGGCTCTACCAACGAAGGTTCACCAGCGCCGAATTCGGATCCATCGATAACGAGGACCTGAAGTCGATCATGAAGCGCGTCGCGCAGATCACGCTCTCGGTCGAGGGCGCGATCGCGGTCGTGCTCTTCGCTCGATTCACCATTACCTACGGCGAAGCTCCAGGACGCGCCGCGTACAGCGCGGTGTTCCACGCGGTGTCGGCATTCAACAACGCAGGCATCTCGCTGAACTCCGACAGCCTGATTCCATACGCCACTGACTGGACGGTGCTGCTCGCCATGAGCGCCGGATTCATCATCGGCGGCCTCGGATTCCCGGTGCTTATCGACATCGCCCGAAAGGTGAAGGGAAAGCCGGAGGGCCTCGGCTACCGGCGCGGTCACCTCAACGCCTCACGGTGGCTCCTTCACACCAAGTTGGTCGTCGCGACGACCGCGGTGCTGCTCGTGCTCGGTCCGGTCGTGATCGCCATCGCGGAGTGGGGCAATCCAGACACTCTCGGTCCAATGGCGGCCGGGGAGAAGATCCTCACGGCGTGGTTCGAGGGTGGAACCGCGCGAACGGCCGGCTTCTCGACAATCGACATCGGCGCGCTCAGCGAGCCGACGCAAGTTTTTATGAGCACGCTCATGTTCATCGGCGCGGGCCCGGCGTCAACGAGCGGAGGCATCAAAGTGACCACCTTCGCTGTGCTCGGTTTCGTGATCTGGGCCGAGGCGCGCGGTCAACGCGATGTGAACGCATTCGGTCGGCGCCTTCCACGAGGACTCATCCGCCAGGCGATCACCGTCGCCTTGCTCTCGGTCGGTCTCGTCATCGGCACAGCGCTCGTGCTCATGTCGGCTGCCGAGATCACGCTCACTCCGGCGCTGTTCGAGGCGGCCTCAGCCTTCGGCACCGTCGGTCTCTCGACCGGCATCACCGGTGACCTCCCGCCGGCCTGTCAGGTGCTGCTCGTACTCGTCATGCTCGCTGGGCGAATCGGACCGGTCACGTTCGTGACGGCCCTCGCACTGCGTAACGTGGACCTGCCATACCGATTCCCAGAGGAGCGACCGATCATTGGCTGAGCGAATCATCCACAACGTGAAGAACATCCTCGACGGTTCCCGCTTCGAGCACCGCGGCGAGATCGTCGTGATCGGTCTCGGTCGGTTCGGCCTCGCCCTCGGACGTGAGTTGATGAACCTCGGCCACCCCGTGCTCGCCATCGATCGCGACCCCCATCTCGTCGAACTTCACAAGGACGAGTTCACTCAGGTCACCACCGGCGACACGACGAGCAAACGAACACTTGAATTTCTCGGAGTCGATCAAGCCAAGACCGTGGTGGTGTGCATCGGCAACAACGTCGAGGCGAGCCTGCTCACCGCCGCACTCGTGATCGAGCTCGGCGTCCCGAACGTCTGGGCGAAAGCCATCACCAGTGAGCACGGCAAGATTCTCTCCACCCTCAACGTGCACCATGTCACCTTCCCGGAGGCCGAGATGGGGGTGCGTGTCGCGCACCTTGTGACGGGCAAGCTCGAGGAATACGTCCGCTTGAACACCGATGTTCCTGACGGCCTGCTCAAAGAAGAAGATGAGTTCGTCATCTCGCAGATGACGGTTCCCGAGCGCTTCGCCGGTCAAGCGCTCGGCACAGCGGGCATCCGCGCCGATTACCGGGTCACCGTGGTGTGCATCAAGCCCGACGGTGGCAAATTCACCTACGCCGAGGCTGAGACCGTGCTCGGGCCGAAAGACCACATCGTCGTCGCCGGGCATCCTGCCGATGTCGAGCGCTTCGCCGGCGTGAAGCACGGCTGATCCCCGCGCTCCGGTTCCCCGCTCAGAGCGACAGACCCCCGTGCCCGCCGGTACGTTCGGAGACATGTCCGACCGTCGGGTCTCCGCCACGCGTTTCGTCGCCGCCCCCGCGAGCGAGGTGTTCGCCCTCCTTCAGGATCCCTCCAAGCACGCGCTCTTCGACGGCTCCGGGATGGTCCAGTCGAGCCGTGGCGAGACGACGCGCCTCGAGATGGGCTCGCGGTTCGGAATGTCGATGAAGATGGGGCCGCTTCCGTATCGCATGTCGAATCGGGTGGTCGAGTTCGAGCAAGACCGACTCATCGCCTGGGCGCACTTCGGCAAGCACCGTTGGCGCTACGAGCTGTCACCGGTGGAAGGCGGCTGCGAGGTGACCGAGACCTTCGACTGGTCGACCGCGCGTTCCCCCAAGTTCATCGAGCGTGCCGGTTATCCGAAGGCGAACCTTCGCGCGATCGAAGCCACCCTCGACCGACTCGCGGCGATGTTCGCTCCGTCGGAGGAGCCGGGCGATGACGCCTGAGGTCCACTACTACTGGCGACCCGGTTGCCCGTTCTGCTCGATGTTGCGCCGAGGCCTCGACAAGCGCGGCATCGCGACCGTCGATCACAACATCTGGGACGACCCGGAGGCAGCCGCGGTTGTCCGATCTCACGCCCGCGGCAACGAGACCGTGCCGACGGTTGTCATTGACGGCGTCGGCTTGGTCAATCCGTCGGCTGACGCGGTCGCGGCCCTTCTCGAGCGATCAACCAGCAACGCCTGAGGTGACCGGCGCGCGTTCAGGCGCGGCAGTCGGCGCAGAGACCGTGGATATCGACGTTGTGTCCGGTGACTGAGAAACCGGCTGCTTCCGCGACGGCGTCGAAACCGGTGTCCATATCGCGTTCGACGTGTTCGGGAAGGGTCACATCGGCGACGGTGCCGCATTCATCGCAGACCAAGTGGTGATGGTGGCCGGCGAGATCCTCATGGATCTCGAAGCGGATGTGGTCGTCACCGATGGTCAGGCGTCGAACAATGCCGATCTCGGCGAGCACCGCGAGGTTTCGGTAGGCGGAGCTCTGCGCGAGGCGAGGTGACTGGTCGAGTAGCTCAGGCAGGGTGACGGGCCGGCCGACCTCGATGAGCGCATCGACGAGTTCACGACGATTGCCGGTGTAGATCTGGCCGACCTCAGCCAATCGAACCCGGATCAGCCGGTGGATCTCAGCCTCGCGACTCATCGGTTGCCTCCCCTTCGGTCGTCGCCGT
>JAFMMJ010000066.1 GCA_017859785.1 Ilumatobacteraceae bacterium | reverse complement strand
AGTTCCGCCATTCGCCCATCCCACACATCGAGCGTCACCGCGCTTGCCTCATCAAGCCGGCCTCCGGACTGCTTGAGGAGCACATTGCGTTGTCGAATCGCACGGTCGAGATCTCGACGCAGCGCGTCGTTACGGGTCGCGAGCGCGGTCAGCGTCACATCGAGAAACCGGCGGCGTTCACCAGGAGACCCTTTCACCAGCACGAGATCATCAGGGGAGAACACCGAGGTCCGGATCACCCCGAGCAAATCCCGAGTTCGAGGCAGGCGCTGACGGTTCACCTGGACACGACTTGGCCCACTTCGAGCGATCTCACACTCGATGAGGGAACGCCGGCCATCGTCGTCGACCACTTCGGCGCGGACGTAGGCGCGATCCGCCCCCCTCCGAACGAGCGCCTCGTTCGGGGCTCCGCGAAAGCTCTCAAGCGTCGCGAGGAACGAGATCGCCTCAGCGAGGTTCGTCTTGCCTTGTCCGTTCCGTCCGAGGATCGCGGTGGTGCCCGCGGTCAATGAAATGCTGAGTTCGGCGTAGTTCCGAAAGTCGACGAGTTCGACGGAGTCGACGAGCACGGAGCTCAGGGAACCCGGACAGGCATGAGGAGGTAGAGGTACTCGTCGTGTCCCGCTCCGCGGAGCACCGCGGGTTTCATCGGATCGATGACCGCGATCACGACTTCGTCACCTGCGACCGCATCGACCCCTGCCGCGAGATATTCGGGGTTGAAGGCGACAGTCATCTCATCGCCGGAATACGAAGCGTCGAGATGCTCACTCGCCTCGCCAACATCGGTGGTGATTGCTGACAACTGCAGTTGATCGGCGCCGAGCAACAACCGAACCGGTGTCGTCCCTTGAGCGAGAATCCTGACGCGGCGCAAGGCCTCGAGAAGCGCGTCGCGACCAACGGTCACCGTGTTCGGATAGGACGCGGGAATCAGGTTTCGGTAGTTCGGGTAGTCGCCCTTGATGAGCCGGGTGGTGATGCGCACGTCACCGATCTCGAAGACCGCGTCGAGTTCCCCGAGGTGGACTCGCATCTCCTCAGCGCTTCCGAGCAGTCGTTGCACCTCGTTGAGGGCCCGGGCCGGCACCAATACCTGATCACCAGATCGCATGAGTGATCCCTGCGGAAGATCGCGAACCGCGAGCCGGTAGGAGTCGGTCGCCGCCAGCTTCACACCGTCATCATCCGCGGCGATCAGCACGCCGGTGAGCACGACTCGACCCTCGTCGGGACTGGCGGCTCGGACCACCTGACGAAGGGCGTCAGCCATGTCAGCGGCGGGAACAGTAAACGGTTCGGTGGAGGGCTCCCCGAGCGTCGGGTAGTCCGCGAGCGCGAGAGGCCGGACTGAGAATTCACTTCGCTGCGCGCGAATCATCATCTGCTCGTCGGTCAACTCAACCTCGACACTGCCGGCTGGCAGCGACTTCACAATGTCGGCGGTGAGGCGCGCAGGCACAACCGCTGAACCTGTGGAGTCCGACCCGACCGGAACTGAGGCCCGGATGGTCAACTCAAGATCGGTGCCAGTAACCGTGAGTACCCCGTCGGCGACGTCAAGTCGTACGCCAGAGAGCACCGGGGAGGTACCACCAGAGTTAGTCGCGCCGCGACTCGCGGTGGCCAGAACGTCAGCCAGGATCTCTCGCTCACAACGAAACTTCACAGATTCCGCCCTTCTCCCCTTCCGGGATGTTCAAAGACCAGTAGCGATAGTAGGTGTTGTGGATTGGGGACAGCGGGGCATCGTCCCAGCGTGCGGAGTGAAATCGACCACACAGGTTGTGCGACCGTTGTCCCCCGCGAATGGATGACACGTCTGTCGTTCTGTGGATACCTGTGGGTTGTTCACCGGACGTCCACACTGCGTTCACTGCTCCATCCACAGCGCCTGTGGGAAACCAACGGCTCACGATTTGAGCCTCTGGAGCAGGTCGGTGACCTGCTCGTAGATCTGCTTGCGCTCACCCATTTGACGCTGGATCTTCTCGACCGCGTGGATGACCGTTGTGTGATCGCGGCCGCCGAACAGCCTCGCGATGCTCGGATAACTCAGGTCGGTGAGATCTCGGAAGACATACATGGCGATCTGGCGAGCAGTAACGAGCGGCCGCTGACGGGACTTGCCCCGCAACGCATCCACCTCAAACCCAAGGATCTCCGCGATCTCCTCGAGCAACTGCATATCGGTGCGCGGACGCTGCACCGTGTCCGATAACAGGTCGGAGAGCAGGTTCTGCGCGAGTTCGGTGGTGATCGGGCGGTCGTGAAGGCTCGCGAAGGCGGTCACACGGATGAGAGCGCCCTCGAGCTCGCGGATGTTGGTCGAGATATTGGACGCGATGAACTCCAGGGTCTCAGCTGGCACCTCCACTCGGTCCCGCTCGGACTTGTTTCGAAGAATCGCGAGGCGGGTCTCGAGGTCGGGAGGCTGGATATCCGTGATGAGACCCCACTTGAACCGTCCGCGCAGACGCTCCTCGAGTGTGGGAATGGCGTCGGGCATACGGTCGCTGGAGAGAACGATCTGCTTGTTGGCGCCGTGAAGCGAGTTGAACGTGTGGAAGAACTCCTCTTGGAGTCCCTCTTTGCCTTCAAGGAACTGGACATCGTCGATCAAGAGCACGTCCACCTCGCGGTAGCGACGGCGCAGGCCCGCCATCGAGTTTGATCGGATGGCGTCGACGTACTCGTTCATGAACGACTCGGTGGAGACGTATCGGACGACGTAGTGGCGGTAGTGATGGAGGACGTAGTGGCCGATCGCGTGTAGCAGGTGGGTTTTCCCGAGACCCGCTGACCCGTACACGAACAGCGGGTTGTACGACCTCGCTGGAGTTTCCGCGACGCGCTGCGCTGCGGCGAGGGCGAATTGGTTCGACGCTCCCTTCACGAACGTGTCGAAGCCGTAGCGAGGGTTGAGACCCGCGTCCGCTGCGGCATCTCGCTCCGAACCAACCACGATCGAGATCTCGGCGTCGGTGTGTTCCAATCGCGGTGCGTCAACCTCGGTGTCTTCCGGAGCGATGACGACCTCGAGCTCGAGTTCGGGGTGGCCGACTTCCGCCAAGGCCTCGTTGACGAGCTGGAGATAGCGGGACTGAATTCGCTCGCGCGCCAAAGAATTCGGCACCTGGAGCACGAAACGCATGTCGTCACAGTCGACGGGCACGGCATCGGCGAAGGTGGAGAACCACACGGCCTCGTTCAACTGCTCGCGGAGAACTCGGACCACCGATTCCCACAAACTTTCCTGCTCGACCACCAAGAGCCCCACGTCTTCCCTCTACCTCTCGATCACGACCGCTCTGACCTGCGGTTTTCGAACTCTGCGTCCGAATTGACTACAACGATGTAACTCTCCACACACATATCCACAGGTGTGGACAACCATGTGACCTCGTGAAACCCCGAGGTCGTTCCCCTCGATCGGACCGGGTGGAGCTCGGATTTGAGGAACTCCTGCCGACGCGACGGACAGGCGAAACTAGCACCCCGCAGCACCTGTGGAAAACCCCCAGTTCAGGGCATGAAATCAGGGCCGTGTTGTGCTCAACGGCCCCCGCGCCGTAGCCTTGGGCGACGGTCTGGCCTGCATCGCCAACCGTCACGACACACGGTCGGTTCCCGCTACGGGGATGGTCCGGGAACCCAGGAGAACGCAACCATATGAAGCGCACATTTCAACCCAACGCTCACCGTCGCGCGAAGAAGCACGGTTTCCGTGCCCGCATGAGCACCCGAGCCGGCCGCGCGGTCCTCAAGTCCCGCCGCGCTAAGGGCCGCGCGCGGCTCTCGGCTTGATCCATCGCGTCCGAACCCGCCGCGAGTTCTCTCTGCTGTCCTCTGGACGGCGGGTCCGCACGGAGTCGCTCTGGTGTACGCACTCCCCCGACGACACGATCCCAACCCCTCGTTTGGCATTCGCCATCGGCCGCGGGTTTGGCTCGGCCGTGCACCGCAATCGGGCCCGTCGTCAACTTCGTTCCGCGATCCTCGCGCGTCATGCGTCGAATCCTCTGAGCCCCGGGCGATACCTCGTGGGGATCACACGTTCGATGAACGCACAAACGTTCCCTTCTCGCTACGTAGTGATCGAGAGCGAGGTCGAGGAACTGCTCGAGAAGGCCGAACGATGCAGCAACGTCTGATCTCGATGGTGCTCTGGTACCAGCGCGCCTTCCAGTGGCGGCCATCGCCCTGCCGGTTCACGCCGTCCTGTTCGAACTACGCCCTGGAGGCACTCGAATCCCACGGCGCTGGTCGAGGGCTGTGGCTAACAATCCGACGGCTCCTGCGGTGTCGACCGTTCGGACCCTCGGGTTTCGATCCAGTCCCCGAACCGCATGACCACTCACACCACGTGGAGCTGACATGACTATGACCCTGGCGTTCTTCTTCGAGGGCCCGGCGGCCGTCCTCAACTGGCTCTACGGCGCGACCGGCAGTTACTTCGTCGCGATTTCTCTCACCGCGGTCATCGTGATGGCCATCGTCACCCCGCTTACGCTGAAGAGCACCAAGGGGATGCTTGAGATGCAGCGTCTCGCCCCAGAGATGCGGCGCCTGCAGACGGAGTACCGCTCCGATCGGCAGAAGCTCAACGAGGAGATGATGAAGCTCTACCAAGAGCACAAGGTCAACCCGATGGCCTCCTGCCTGCCCCTACTCGCCCAGATGCCGGTCTTCATCGTGATGTTCCGCATCCTTCACGACGCGACCTATGTCCCAACGGGAGACAACGAGCGGATTGCTCGAGCGGTTCTCGCCTCCGTTGGAGCACAGGAGCAGACCATTGGCTTCCTTCCCCGCTACCTGTCGACCTCGTCGGAGATGTACCTCTCGCTCGTCCGGCAGACCGAGATGAACTCGTGGGGACTCGACCTCTCCAAGTCGGCGCAGATCATGCTCGGGGAGAACTTCGGGCGAGGTCTGCTCTATGCGGGACTCGTGGCGATCCTCGGGCTCCTCTACTTCTTCCAGCAGCGGATGGTCGCTGCCCGGGCCACGATCAGCCCGACGATGTCGGAGACCCAGCAGAAACTGATGCAGTACCTGCCGGTGTTCTTCGCCGTCTTCCAGATCTTCTTCCTGCTCGGCCTCGTCGTCTATTACATCATCCAGTCGGTCTTGAGAATCCTTGTTCAGGCCTATATCACCCGACGGTTCTATGCCGGCGATGAGTCCCTTGGTCGACAGGCCCAGGCAGCCAGCGTGAAGGCGCGGGAGCTCTCGAAAGCCGATGGTGGAGGCGGACTGCTGGCCCAAGCCAAACGGGATCTCTCTGGTGGTGGCAAGGCCGATGAAGAGAAGCCGTCGAAGACGTCGTCGAAGAAAGCACCCTCCGCGGACAAGGGACGCCCAAGTCCCCGGTCGTCAGGGGGAGCGAAGCCGACGCCCTCGAAGCGAACCGGAGGCGGTCGTCCTTCGGGTGGCCCGTCGAAGACGGCCGATCTCAAGCGTCCCGGCGGCAGTCGGAAACGCTGAATCAACAGATCTCAGGACCGGCGGGCAACCGTCGACGACATGAATGGAGGACCCATGGAATGGGTGGAGACAACCGGTAAGACCATCGAGGAGGCGACCGAGCAGGCGCTCGACCGACTCGGGGTCGATGTCGACGAAGTCGACATCGAGGTGCTGGAGGAGCCGAAGAACGGCCTTTTTGGAAAGACCAGAGGCGAGGCGCGGATCCGCGCGAGGGTCAAGCCAGCTGAAGTTCGACCGAAAGTTGACCGTCGTCGGGGCCGCGATCGGAAGGCCCCGCGCTCGAATGAGGCGAAGCCCGCCGATGACAACGCGCAGCAGGAAAAGTCTGGAGCGTCAGAGCGTTCGGCGGGTGGTCGCAGCCGCTCGGGTGGACGTTCCCAAGACCGCCGCCCGCCTCGGGAGGAGCGGTCTGGCGACCCCGTTGACCCGGCATTGGTCGGCGAAGCCGCTGTCTCCTTCATGGAGGGCCTCACCTCGGCGTTTGGCTTCGAGGCGACCGTCGAACTGCAACGCGACGACACCGATCTCGAGGTGACTGTGAACGGCGCTGAACTCGGCCTGATGGTCGGTCATGGAGGCCGCACGCTGGTCGCGATTCAGGATCTGGTGCGGGTGGCTGCTCAACGGCGACTCGGTGACCACGACACCCACCTCCGGGTCGACATCGCGAAGTACCGCGAGCGTCGCCGGGCCAGCCTTGAGGCGTTCGCGAAGCAGATTGCGGAGCGGGTCAAGGAGAGCGGCCGGCCAGTCGCGGTTGATCCCATGTCATCGGCTGATCGAAAGGTTCTCCACGACGTCCTCGCTGAGATCGACGGCGTGAGTAGTCGATCTGAGGGAGAGGACCCCGACCGACGGGTTCTCGTGAGCCCAGAGTGACTCAGGGAGGGGCCGAATGACCGGTTCCCACAGTCCCGACCGGGACGACTTGACCGAGGCGTTGCGCATTGCGCAGCGCCTCGGTGTCATTTCGGCCACTGATCTCGATCGGGAGATCACCCACTGCGAGCGGTTCGCGGCGATGGTTCCACGTGAAACAGTGTCGCTCCTTGACCTTGGATCCGGTGGCGGATTGCCGGCCCTGGTGGTCGCTGTGCTTCGACCAGAGATTCAGATGACCTTGATTGAGCGTCGAGAGAAGCGCGCTGACATTCTTCGGCGTCAGGTGGCTCGCCTGAATCTTGGCTCACGGCTGGAAGTCATCTGCGCCGATACTGAATCTCACCGAGTGTCCGGTGAGCTGGCGGGCCACTTCGACGCCGTGACGGCGCGCAGCTTCGGATCACCTGAGCAGACGGCCCTCGCGGCAGCCCACTATCTGAAGCCCGGTGGACTTCTGGTCGTATCTGAACCGCCCGGGTCGAGTGGCGATCGCTGGGATACTGTCCGGCCCGAATTCACGCTCCTTGCCGTCGAGGATGGGATCGCGGTTCTCACTCGATCCCAGTGATCAGGCCGTCACGCATTGAAGGTTTCACGTGAAACACTCGAGGGTTGATCGCCTCGACCTCAGCGCCCTGAAGTGAGGGTCGAAGGTTTCACGTGAAACATCGACTGGGTGCTTGCCGATGCAACACCGAACGGGCAGGATGTACACACCATGAGTGACGCCCCCAACTCCCCCACCGATGTCGGCCAAACTCGGACACTCCCACGGGTGATCGCTATCGCCAACCAGAAGGGTGGGGTTGGGAAAACGACGACGACCATCAACACCGGCGCTGCACTCGCCGACATGGGCCTGAGGACTCTCATCGTTGATCTTGATCCTCAAGGAAACGCCTCCAGCGGGCTTGGAATCGACACCCGGTCGCTCGAGCACTCGATGTACCACGTCCTCCTTCACGGTGTGTCGATGGAGGATTGTGTTGAGCCGACGGACGTACGAAACCTGTTCGTGGCGCCTGCGAGCCTCGACCTCGCGGGGGCGGAGATCGAACTTGTGTCGACCTTCAATCGCGAACTGCAGCTTCGAAACGCGATTCACAGCGTTATCGACGACTACGACTACGTGTTGATCGACTGCCCTCCGAGCCTGGGTCTGCTCTCGGTGAACGGTCTAGCGGCAGCCGACGAAGTACTGCTGCCAATCCAGTGCGAATACTTCGCACTAGAGGGCGTTGGGCAACTGATCACGAATGTCGGCCGGATCCGAACCAGCGGACTCAACCCGACCCTCGAGATTTCAACCATCGCCTGTGTCATGTATGACTCAAGGACGAAACTCAGCGAAGAAGTGGTCACCGACATTCGCGAGCACTTCGGCGACAAGGTTCTGCGGACCATCGTTCCCAGGAATGTGCGGCTGTCCGAGGCCCCCCGCCACGGTCAGCCGATCACGCTGTATGACCCGTCGTCTCGAGGGGCCATCGCTTACCGCGACATCGCACAGGAGGTTCATGATGCCACGAAGCACTAAGCCCGCTCGGGGGCTGAGCGCCCTCATCCCCAAGGACGTCGATGAGGTGCTCGGCCAGCGTGGTGACACCCCGTATTACACCGAGCTTCCGATTGAGCAGATCAGCACCAACCCGTATCAACCGCGACGGTCCTTTGACGAGGAAGCCCTCGATGAGTTGGCTGCCTCGATCAAGCACAACGGTCTCATCCAGTCGATCGTTGTGAGGCCGACCGAGTCGGGCTATGAACTGGTGGCGGGGGAGCGACGGCTTCGGGCCTCGAAGCGCGCCGGAATGTCGACAATCTCTGCGATTGTCCGGACCGGCGATGATCTGTCGTCCCTAGAGCAGGCTCTCGTCGAGAACGTCCAGCGGCAGAACCTCAACTCGATCGATGAAGCCATCGCCTACCAACAACTGATTGACGACTTCAACCTCACCCACGACGCGGTTGCCTCACGGGTCGGCAAGAGCCGTGCGAGTATCACCAACACCATTCGTCTTCTGTCTCTGCCGCCTGGGGTGCAGCAGTTGATCGAGAGCGGGCAACTCACCGCCGGACATGCGCGAGCCCTCCTCGGCACCCCCGACCGGAGTCGCCAGGAGGCCCTCGCCAAACAGGCGGTCAAGGAGAAGTGGTCGGTTCGAGCTGTTGAGGAAGCGGTTCGTGGTGAGACCGGATCCGGGGGCAGTCCAGATCCGGACCCGATCGACGGTGCCGGTCTCGCGCCGCTGACGCGTCTGCGTCCACCGGGGCTCCTTGAGTTGGAGAAACTGCTGGCTGATCGGCTGGAGACCCGAGTGGCGATCAATCTGACAGCGAAGCGCGGTCGCGTCACGATTGACTTCGCTGATCTCCCCGATCTTGAGCGGATTTACCGCGCCATGATCGGCGGATCCTGACCAAATATCGGCTGCTCGGCGGCTTCCGCGAGTACCGCTGATGAGTTCAGGTCGAGGTTGAGGGTTCTGAACCTCGACTTTGGGTTTATTCACACTAAGTGGAGAAACCTGTGGATAACCATGAACCACGGCAGATCAAGTGTTCGTTTAAAGAACACTAGTTCTCAGTAGCCAACTCCGTCCATCGAACCAGCCCGCGGACCACATGGCG
>JAFMMJ010000015.1 GCA_017859785.1 Ilumatobacteraceae bacterium | reverse complement strand
CCGCGACCCCCTGCTCCCAAAGCAGGTGCGCTAGCCAAGCTGCGCCACTTCCCGTGGTCGTAAGGCTAGCGGCGCGAGCCTCAGCGCTTCGCGGCCTTCGCGAGGCGTTTGGCCGCGCGCCCAACCGCCTCAAGATGCCGGTGGTCGAGATCGCCGACCTCGGCGCCGTTGTCGAACAGCACCCGGTAGCGCTGCCAGTTGAAGCCGTTGGCGAGCAGCACCTTTCCCTCGGTGCCGAGGGGCACCCCGTGAACCTCCACGGTCGTCTTCACGCGGTCGCCGATGCGGAGGTCGATCTGACCGTCGTGGGGCTTCGAGAGGGCGTGGGGCTTCCAAATCGGCACGACGACAGTCTGCCCGATCTCGTTGGGTCGAGGCACCATCGTCGCGACGACCTCGCGCGAGGGTGCCCCGGGGGAGCCACGGACACCACCGGTAGGCTCCGACCCCTGTGAAGAGTTCTGTGGAGACCCTCGAGGGCAACAAGATCAAGCTGTACGTCGAGATCGACGAGACGGAGTTCGCTGGCGACATCGATCGCGCCTTCGAGGCGATCGCCAAGGAGGTGAAGCTCCCGGGGTTCCGCAACGGGAAGGCCCCGCGCAAGCTCCTCGAGTCGCGAATCGGGCTCGCCCCCGCGCGCGCTCAGGCGCTCCAAGACGCGATCCCGTCCTACTTGATGCGCGGCGTTCGTGAGCACGACATCGACTTGGTGGCGACCCCGTCAATTCAAGTGACCGGTGGTGAGGACGACGGTCCGGTCGAGTTCGAGGCGGAGTGCGAGGTCCGTCCCGTCGTGACCGTCCCCGGCTACGCGGGACTTCGTATCGAGGTCGACAACCCCTCGGTTTCCGATGACGCCCTCGATGAGGCGGTCCGCGCTCAGATGAAGGGCCACGGAACCCTCGTCGATACTGGCGTCCCCGTCGCTGACGGCGATTTCGTCACCATCGACCTGTCCGCGATGCGCGATGGCGAGGAACTCCCGGGCCTGAACATCGAGGAATGGTCCTACGAGGTCGGTCAAGGCTGGGTGACCGACGATTTCGACGAGCAGTTGCGCGGCTCCGAGCCCGGTGCCGAGCTCACCTTCTCGTCCGTGCCGAAGGGCACTGAGGAGCCCGCTGACTTCACCGTGAAGTTGGCGGCCGTGAAGCGCCTCGAGTTGCCGGAACTCACCGACGAGTGGGTGGCCGACAACATCGGAGAGTTCGAGACCGTCGCCGAGTGGCGCGAGAGCATCCGGGAGCAGCAGCAAGAGTCACGGCTCAACGCGATCCGTCAGGGTCTCGTCGGGCACCTGACCGAGGCCCTCGTCGAACTCGTCGAGATCGAACCGCCGGAGTCGATGGTGTCGGCCGAGGTGCAGGGTCGGCTGCGCAACATGGTGCAGCAGTTCCAGGCGCAGGGCATCGACTTCTCCGCGTGGTTGTCGGCCACTGGGCAGAGTCCCGACGATCTCGTCGAGAACATGAAGGGTCAGGCCGAGACTGCGGTGAAGGCCGATCTTGCGCTCCGCGCTGTGGCGGTGGCCGAGGACATCGAGGTCGGCGGCGACGAGCTTGATGTCGAGTACCACCGCATGGCGATGCAATACCAGCAGTCGCCCGACGAAATCCGCAAGACCTACGAGCGCAACGACGCGGTCGACGAATTGATCTCCTCGATCAAGAAGTCGAAGGCCCTCGACTGGCTGCTGCATAACGTGCAGATGGTCGATGCCGATGGCGCGGTCCTCGACCGGGATCTCATCCTCGGCCATGACCACGACCACGATGATGCGTCAGCCGTCGCGGACGGCGAGGATGACAGCGTGAACGAAGGAGATGAGTGATGGACCTCCAAGCGACCAACTACCTCGTCCCGAACGTCGTCGAGCAGACCTCGCGTGGTGAGCGCGCCTACGACCTCTACAGCCGGTTACTGAAGGACAACATCATCTTCTTGCAGACGCCGGTCGATGATCAGATCGCCTCGTTGATCTGCGCGCAGTTGATCCATCTCGAGTCGGAGAACCCCGACAAGGACATCAACATCTACATCAACTCGCCCGGCGGCGACATCACGTCGCTCTTTGCGATCTACGACACGATGCAGTTCATCCGGAACGACATCGCCACGATCTGCCTCGGTCAAGCCGCCTCCGCCGCCGCTGTGCTGCTCGCCGCCGGCACCAAGGGCAAGCGTCTCGCCCTGCCGCACTCGCGCGTGCTGCTCCACCAGCCTTACGGCCAGGTGGGCTACGGCCAGGTCACCGACCTCGAGCTCGCCGCGAAGGAGATACTCCGGATGCGCGACATTCTCGAGGAGATCCTGGCCCGCCACACCGGCCAGCCCCTCGATCGCATTCACGCTGACACCGACCGCGATTTCGTGATGGAGGCATCCGAGGCGGTCGAATATGGCATCATCGATCAGGTGATCGAGTCTCGGGCGGTCGTCGACCGCGCCGGGGCCATCCGCTGAGCCTCCGCTCGGCGGACACCCGATTCGGATGAGGGGACGGCAGGCGTGGCGAAATTCGGCGAGAGTGGCGAACTGCTGAAGTGCTCGTTCTGCGGTAAGTCACAGAAGCAGGTCAAGAAACTGATCGCCGGTCCGGGCGTCTACATCTGCGATGAGTGCATCGATCTCTGTAACGAGATCATCGAAGAGGAGCTCACCGAGACCTCCGAGGTGTCCTTCGAGCACCTTCCCGCCCCGCGAGAGATCAGCGAGTTCCTCGACGAATACGTCGTCGGGCAGGACCACGCGAAGAAGATCCTCTCGGTCGCCGTCTACAACCACTACCGCCGCATCCAATATCAGCAGTCCTCGGGCATCGGCCGTCGCGACGACGTCGAGCTCGCCAAGTCGAACATCTTGATGCTCGGACCGACCGGCTGCGGCAAGACCCACCTCGCCCAGACGCTCGCCCGCATGCTCAACGTGCCGTTCGCGGTGGCGGACGCCACCGCGCTCACCGAGGCTGGTTACGTCGGTGAGGACGTCGAGAACATCCTCCTCAAGTTGATCCAAGCCGCAGACTTCGACACCAAGCGCGCCGAGACCGGCATCGTCTACATCGACGAGATCGACAAAGTCGCCCGCAAGAGCGAGAACCCCTCCATCACCCGAGACGTTTCGGGGGAAGGTGTGCAGCAGGCGCTCCTCAAGATCCTCGAGGGCACTCAGGCCTCGGTACCACCCCAGGGTGGTCGCAAGCACCCGCACCAGGAATTCATCCAGATCGACACCACCAACGTGCTGTTTATTCTGGGTGGAGCCTTCGCTGGTCTTGAGCAGATCATCGAACGGCGTGTCGGCGACCAGGGGGTCGGCTTCCACGGCAATGTCCGCTCGAAGAGCGAGCGCGATCCGGGGGAGTTGTTCACCAAGGTGCTTCCTGAGGATCTCGTCAAGTTCGGGATGATCCCCGAGTTCATCGGCCGCCTGCCGATGATTGGAGTGGTGAGCAGCCTCGATCGCGACGCGCTCGTGAAGATCCTGACCGAGCCGAAGAACTCCCTCGTCAAGCAGTTCCAGAAGGTGTTCGAGTTCGAGGATGTCGAACTGGAGTTCACCGAGGACGGGCTCGCGGCGATCGCCGATCAGGCGATCCTTCGCGGCACTGGTGCGCGCGGGCTTCGCGCCATCCTCGAAGAGGTCCTCCTTCAGACGATGTTCGAACTCCCGGGTCGGTCCGACATCGGCCGAGTCGTCATCGACGGCGACACTGTGCGGGATCGCGTCAATCCGACCCTCGTGCCTCGAAAGACCGGAGCGTCAACGCGCCAACGCCGCGCCGCCAGCTGACCGGCCCCAACTCCCATGGACCTCCAGTCCGCGCTTCGCTATCTCGACGAGCACGCCTCGTACGACGTCACCGGTCGCATCGACTCGCCCTCGGTCGACAACATCAGTGCGCTCTGCGCCGCCATGGGCGACCCCCAGCACGCGGCACCGGTCATTCATGTGACGGGCACGAACGGCAAGGGGTCGACCGTGCAGATGATCACCCGCCTCCTCATGGCGAGTGGTCTGACCGTTGGCACCTACACCAGCCCGCACCTCGAGCACATCACTGAGCGCATCCGTCGAAATGCCGAGCCGATTTCGGGAGATGAACTCGGCGAGCAGATCGCCGCCGTAGCGGGCCTCGAGATCATGACCGGTGTCCGCCCGACCTACTTCGAGGCGATGACGGCGGCGGCCTTCCGCTACTTCGCGGACTCCGCGGTGGACGTGATCGTTCTCGAGGTGGGGATGCTCGGCCGCTGGGACGCCACGAATGTCGCGAACGCTCAGGTTGCCGTCGTCACCAACATCGGGCTCGACCACACCGAGTTCGCCGGCCCGACGGTCGCCGACATCGCGCGTGAGAAGGCGGGGATCATCAAGCCCGGTTCAGCGGTCGTGATCGGAGACACCGACCCTGACCTGCAAGCGATTTTTGCCGCCGAGCCGCACGCCTCGATGCTGCTGCGCGACGAGGACTTCGCGACGATCGACAACTCGCTTGCGGTGGGTGGCCGCCTGGTCGACCTGCGCACTCCGACAACGATCCACACCGACGTCTTCGTTCCCCTCCACGGAACCCACCAAGGGGAGAACGCCGCAGTCGCTCTCGCCGCTGTCGAGACATTCTTCGCCTCGCCTTTGAGCGAGGAGGTCGTCACGGAGGGGTTCGCGTCGGTCGAGGTGCCCGGCCGGTTCGAGGTGGTGGGCGTGCAGCCGCTGGTGGTGATCGACGGTGCGCACAACCCGGCCGGTGCCGACACCTGCGCCCAAGTGTTTTTCGGAGATTTCGCTCCTGACGGCCGACGAGTTCTCGTGTTCGGCACGCTCCGCGATCCCGACGAGATGCTCGCCGCGGTTCGCGCCGACGAGTTCGATCGGGTCATCGCGTGCACCGCCCCGAGTCCGCGGGGTGTTCCCGCGGTCGAGGTTGCGCGAGCGGCTCGGACTCTCGGGTGCGAGGAGGTGCTCGTGTGCGAGTCGGTCGAGGAGGCGTGCGCACTCTCGATCCGGCATCTCGACGCCGATGACGCGGTGCTCGCTGCCGGCTCGATCTACGTGGCCGGGGCGGCTCGCGGCGAGTACCGCCGGCTGCTCGCCTGAGGTCACGGCGCCCCGGCGCGCCGGTAGCCTGCCGGCCATGTCTGATCGCACGCTCGTCCTGCTCAAGCCCGATGCTGTGGAGCGCAAGCTCACCGGTGAGATCATCTCTCGCTTCGAGGCGAAGAATCTGTCGATCGTGGCGATGGAGCTGCGGAGCCTCGACGCGCCGACGCTGGAGCGCCACTACGAGGAGCACGTCGGCAAGCCCTTCTACGCCGATCTCGTGGCCTTTATGAGCCGGGGCCCGGCCGTTGCCATGGTGGTTGAGGGCCCCGAGGACACGTGGGAGGTCGTTCGCACGATGATGGGCGCTACTAACCCCCGTTCCGCCGCGCCCGGCACCATTCGCGGTGATCTCGGCATTCTCTTCACCGAGAACCTCGTGCACGGCAGCGACTCGCTTGCCAGCGCCGAGCGTGAGATCGGGATCTTCTTCCCCAATCTGTAACATTTGAAGACCTCCGGCGCTGCCGCCGGAGCGCCGCGGGGGCCGGGAAGGAGGAGCACGTGGTACGCAGTAATCCACTGGGACTCGGTCGCGACCTCGCTATCGACCTCGGCACCGCAAACACCTTGATTTACGCCCGTGGAATCGGTGTCGTCCTTGACGAGCCCTCCGTTGTGGCGATCAACGTGAACGACGGCCGTCCGGTCGCCGTGGGCCATCAGGCGAAGCAGATGATGGGCCGCACGCCGAGCCACATTCGCACCGTTCGCCCCTTGAAAGACGGCGTCATCGCCGACTTCGAGGTCTGCGAGAAGATGCTCCGCTGGTTCATCCAACAGGTGCATGGTTCGAAGTGGTCGAAGCCGCGCATGATCATCTGCGTGCCGTCGGGCATCACCGGTGTCGAGCAGCGCGCGGTTCAAGACGCCGCGGAGTACGCCGGTGCCCGCAAGCCCGTGCACATCATCGAGGAGCCGATGGCGGCCGCGATTGGCGCCGATCTCCCAGTGCACGCCCCGAACGGCTCGATGGTCGTCGACATCGGTGGTGGCACCACCGAGGTTGCCGTCATCTCTCTCGGTGGCATCGTCACGGCTCAGTCCGTGAGGGTCGCCGGCGACGAACTCGACGACGCCATCATCCAATACGTCAAGAAGGAGTTCTCCCTCGCCATTGGTGAGCGCACCGCGGAGGAGATCAAGATGCAGATGGGGTCGGCTTGGCCGCTCCCCGAGGAGGTCACGGCCGACATTCGCGGGCGCGACCTCATCAGCGGCCTGCCGAGGACGATCCAGCTCACCACGGAGCATGTCCGCGAGGCACTTGAGGAGCCGGTGAGCGCGATCGTTGACGCGGTCAAGGCTGCGCTCGATCGCACGCCACCCGAACTGGCTGCCGACATCATGGAAGAGGGGATCACCCTCACCGGAGGCGGCGCCCTCCTCCAGGGGCTGCCCGACCGGCTCGCCCATGAGACGGGTATGCCGATCAGGATCGCCGAGGAGCCGCTGTTCAGCGTGGTGGTCGGATCGGGCAAGGCGCTTGAGAACATCGATGCCATGCGCAGTCTGATGTCGCTCGGCGGCGATTTCTGACGGGGGTCGCGTGCCGCTCTACTCGGCTGGACGTCGACGTGTCATCATTGCGCTCGCGCTGACCTCGGCCCTTCTGTTGACCCTCGACCTGCGCGGGAACCGACTGTTCGATGCGGCCCGCTCGGGGTTCACCGTCGCGCTGCAGCCCTTCCAGCAGGCCGCTGAGGTCGCCTCGACCCCGATCGAACGCCTGTGGCGCGCCTACTCCGACTTCGACACGCTCGAGGAGGAGAACCGGGTGCTCCGCGCCCAGGTCGACGCGCAGCGCTCCGCTGAAATCGCCGCTCAGAACGCGATCATCGAGAACCAAGACCTGCTGGCGCTCAACAGCCTCGAGTCGCTCGCTTCCTACGACTCGGTCACCGCGCGCCTGGTCGGACAGTCGCCGACCAACTTCGATCAGCAAGTGGAGATCGACCGTGGCTCCATTCACGGGATCCGCGTCGGCATGCCGGCGGTCAACGAGGCGGGTCTTGTCGGGAAGGTCACTCGCGTGGCTCCAACGTCGAGCGTGATCATGTTGGTGACCGACCCGTCCTACGCGGTGCAGGTAAAGATTCTGTCCGTTGGTGGTGAGGATCCGGATCAGGTGGTGCCCGGCTTCACGACGACCACGGCGGTGACTGAAGAGGAGTCGTTCCCTGGTGCCGATCAGGGGGCAGTCCGCGAGGAGTTCCCGATCGCGACGTCTACCTCGACGACTGTCGTCCTCGACGATCGGGTCAACCTCCCCGAGGTCGAGGTGATCCGCGAGACCGGCGTGCTCCGAGGTCAGGGCGACGAACGGTTGCCGAGGGTTTCGTTTGTGGCGGGCAACTCGGCATTCGGCCGAATTGAGATCGGCGACACCGTGTTCACCGCTGGGGGCAGCACCTCGTTAGCACCCCCGAACATTCCCGTCGGCCGTGTCGCGAACGTCATCACGCGGGCCGGTACGGCCGGTCAGGAACTCGAGGTCGCGCTATCTCCCGATCTCGGCCGCCTTCAGTTCGTCCGTGTCGTCCTGTACCAGCCGCCGACGGAGCTTCAGCCGTGATCGGGTTCCTGATGAACTCGTGGGTCGCTCGGGTCATCCCGATCGGCATGGTGCTCCTCGCCGTGCAGACGACCCTGCTCGTGGAGCTTCGCCCGTTCGGGGTGTCGGTGCAGATCGTGCTCGCCTATGTCGCGGCTACCGGGGCTGTCGGTGGGGTCGATCGCGGCGCGATCGTCGGATTCACGGTCGGGCTGATGTACGACCTCGCGGTCGGGACTCCCCTTGGCGCGACCGCTGTGACGATGGCTCTCGCGGGCTATGTCGCCGGTATCGGGCGCCTGTTCCGGATTGAGAGCCACTGGTGGATCCTCGCCCTGCAGTCGGCTGTCGGGGCGGCGGTGGGGGAGGCCATGGTGCCGGTGGTCCGACTCGTGATCGGGGAGGCGAGTGTCTCGCCGACCGGACTGCTCACCGTCGTCGGCGTGGTGACGGCCGCGGCGTTGGTGGCGAGCCCAGTGCTCGCTCCACTCGGCCGATGGTCGCTCAGTCTTCAACGCTCCGAGATGAAGTTGCCGCCTGAGATTCGCGCCGAAGTCTGACCTGAGCACTGAGTCGACACCTCGGTGCCGCGTGACGGCGACCGGGGGGTCGAACACGGCACACTGTTGGGATGGCCGGAGATCGTCGCGCGGTGCGACTCGGAGTGCTCGCGACGGTCGGCGTGGTCCTCGTGTCTCTGCTTGGTGTGCGTCTCTGGTACCTCCAAACCGTTCGGGCTGAGGAGTTGCAGCAGCGGGTGGACCGCTCCAAGACACGTGTGGTGCAGTTGGCGCCCGAGCGAGGCCGCATCTTCGATGTCGAGGGTCGGATCCTCGCTGACAACGAGCGGATCCTCACCGTGGCGGTCGATTGGCGCGCGATGCAGACTCGTTCGGCGCGCTCGGAGCTGTTCACCCGACTCGAGGGATGGGTTGGGGTTCCGCTGGAGGAGATGGAGGACCGGTACCAGTCCGGCTACTACTCGACGTTCCTTCCGATGCCGGTCAAGGAGGATGTCGACGAGCAGACCGCCATCGCGATTCTCGAACGGGTCGAGGACCTTCCCGGCGTCGAGATCATCAACGAGTGGCGGCGGGTGTATCCGTACGCGCCGCACGCCGCCCATGTCGTTGGCTACATGGGGGCGATCACGGCCGAGCAGCTCGAGACCTACCTGACGCTCGGCTACCTGCGAAACGAGCGGGTCGGGCAGTTCGGTGTGGAACGGTCGATGGAGGCAGTCCTTCATGGCACCTGGGGGTATCGGGTCCTCGAGGTCGACGCCGCGAACCGTCCGATCCGGGTGCTCGAGGAGGTCGCGCCGGTCAATGGCCATGACATCCAGCTCACCATCGACCTCGACGTGCAGCAGTACGCGGAGCAGGCCCTCGAGACCGCGTTGCGCGCGCGGCGAAACCAGGGGGTGCGAAATCCCACCATCCGGCTCCCGGATGGCACCACCGAACTGCTCGACCCAACGCAGCCTGAGTTCGTGCCTTATAAGGCGCCGGCCGGTTCGGTGGTGGTCATGCGTCACGACACGGGTGAGGTGAAGGCGATTGCGAGTTATCCGACCTTTGACAACCGATGGTTCGAAGCCGACATCTCCGGAACCAAGTTCAGGGAGATTTTCCCCTCGCAGAAACCCGATGGTTCACCGATCGACCCCGACGAGTCGATCCTCGTCAACCGAGGAGTGCAGGGGCGCTACAACCTCGGCTCGACCTTCAAGCCGTTTGTCGCCCATGCGGCGCTCGCCACCGGGTTGATCACCGCCGATGAGCTCTACACCGATACCGGCAGCTACGACCTCTACAGCGTCAATCTTGAGCGCTGCGATGCCGGTCTGATTCGGTGCAACTTCAAGAACGCGCTCTGTGGCACTGGCGCACCTTGCGTCTACGGCGACGTCGACGTCGAGGACGCTCTCGCGGTGTCCTCCGACGCGTTCTTCTACCGAATTGGTGAGGACATCCACGTTCTGAACGATGGGGAGCCCGTTTTCCAGGAGCAGATCAAGCTCTTTGGGTTCGGGGTCGACAGCGGTATCGAGCTGCCGTACGAGTTCGACGGCACCGTCCCTGACGACGACTTGAAGAAGCGCTACGCGGAGCGCGGGGTCATCAGTGAGGACGAGGGCTACGGCTTCTATGTCGGCGACAGCGTGCAGATGGCCATTGGCCAGGGATTGCTGTCGGCGACCCCGCTGCAACTCGCGAACGGCTACGCGGCCATCGCTAACGGTGGATATGTCAACCAGCCCACCATCCTCCGCGCCGTGTGGGCTCCGGGCACCCCTGACGGTGAGATCGGTTTCGCGGACCTCAACGTCGGCACCGTCGACGAGGTCAACCGGGTGCCGATTCGCATCCGCGATATGGAGATGACACCTGAGAACCGCGATCCGATCATCACCGGCCTGACCCGAGTGGTCACGGTGGGCGCGGGTACACCCGGCACCGACATCCCGTACCACTCCACTACCGGCGAGAAACTCTTCTACGACTACCCCGAGGAAGCGATCCCGGTCGCCGGCAAGACCGGCACCGCTCAGGGGGCGGGCAACTACCCGTGGAATGACTCGTCGGGATTCGTCGCCTTCTCCCTCGACGACTCGCAGCCGTTCACCGTCTCGGCCTACCTCGAGAAGGCCGGCTACGGATCGCAGGCCGCGGCACCCGTAGTGAAGTGCACCTTCTTGATGCTGTCGGGGCTGATCGAGACCGATCCGGTCGTGATCTCCGAACCCCTCGATCTCGGCGCGACCACCCCTGCGCCCGATCAGTACCTGGCCGACGTTGGATGCTTCGCTCGTCGGGGCGGCGGGGGAGTGGTGGTGACCGAATGAGACCGGAGGTGTCGACATGGCGTTGACCTTCATGTCTCGGCGGCCTGATAGTGGGCTCGGGAACATTCGATCGAGTCCGGGGGATCCGAGCCGCAACATCGACTGGGTGCTACTCACCCTTCAGGGCATTCTGATGGTCGCCGGATGCTTCGTCGTTTACTCGGCTTCCAGAACCAGGATCCCGGGAGACCCGCTGGCCTTTGCTGACCGGCAGGTGGTTTTCGCGATCATCGGCGCGGTCATCACCGTCGTCGTGATGTCGGTCGACTACGCGACGTTGCGCGATCGGGCGGCCGCGATCTACGCGGGAACGATCGCACTCTTGGTGTTGTTGCTGCTCATCGGCCTCGCGCAGGGAGCGGATCGCATCTCCTTCGACTTCGGGCCCTTCAACCTTCAGCCGGCGGAGGTCGCGAAGTTCTCGACGATGGCCATGCTCGCGACCTACCTCGCCGAGACACGAAGCGAGGAGGTCACCTATTCGCGTTTCATCGGTGGATTGGTGATCGTGGGTGTGCCGACCGTGCTCGTTGTGCTCCAGCCCGACCTTGGATCGGCCTCGGTGCTGGTGTCATTGGCGATGGGGGTGCTCCTCATCGCCGGTGCTCGGGCGAAGTACATCGTGACCATCAGCGTGCTCTCGGTGTTGACGGTGGTCGCTGCGTTCGTCGGTCGGCTCGTGAACCGCTACCAAATCGAGCGGATCCGTGTGTTCCTCGACCAGGACACGACCGATCCGATGCTCCAGGACGCCGTCTATCAGGTGCGCAACGCGATCCGCGCCGTCGGCACGGGCGGGGTGTGGGGGAAGGGTTGGTTGCAGGGGCCCCTCACCAACGGCCGCGATATTCCGGTCATGTGGGCCGATTTCCCGTTCGCGGCGGTCGCCGAGCAGTTCGGGATGGTCGGCTCGATCGTGCTCATCGCGCTCTTTTGCCTGGTTCTGGTCCGCATCTGGAGGATCGCCACCCTCGCCAAGGACATGCTCGGCACCTACATCGCGTCGGGGGTGTTCACCATGGTGCTCTGGCAGTTCTTCCAGAACGTCGGCATGACCCTCGGGATCACGCCGGTCACGGGCCTCCCGATGCCGTTCATCTCCTACGGGGGATCGAGCCTGCTCGTCTACTGCGCCATGTTCGGAGCGGTTCAGAGCGTCTATATGCGCCGGATGCGTTGAGCCTCCCGGCTGATCAGCCCGACGACCGGTAGGCTCTTCGGGTCATGACTGGTTCCACGGCCCCCCTCCACCGAGTAGCCGACCCGGTCATCTCTCACGTTTCAGCGTCCCGGAACGCGGCGGCTCAGCCGTCCTGCGGTCCGGCGTCGCCGCGCGGGTGGTGTGTCACCGCCCGCCACAGAAGGGATCTCACACATGGACGACAGCACCAGCACGGCGGAGAATCAGCCCGCCAGCGACTCCGGCACGGACCGCCCGGGCGGCGACTCGTCGGCTGAGAGCCGCCGCCCTCGGATTGGCGACACCCGACCGGCTCCGGTTCCGGCGGTTCCCCCTCCCGGTCCGGCCCGCTCCGAGTCCGACACGAACTCCGGCTCCAACGGCTCAGGCTCACGTTCTGGTCAGCGCCGTCGCCGGCGTGGAGGCCAAGGCGGCAAGGGTGGCCAGAGGGCGCCGCAGTCGAACGGCACTGAATCGCAGCCTGAGCAGTCCGGCGGGGAGCAGCGCTCGGGTCAGGGCGCTCGGCGTCGTCGACGCGGTGGCCGTGGAGGACGCGGACGCTCGTCGGAGCTCGCGCCGGAGGTGATGGAGCAGCGCCGTGGTCGTGAGCGCAACGGCAAGCCCGTCGGCCGCTATTTCATGTGCGTTCAGGTGCGCGAGGGCGTCACGCAAGTCGCGGTGCTCGAGGGACGCAGCCTCATCGAGCACTACGTGTCCCGGCCAGCCGACGATGTCAGCCAGATTCACGGGAACATCTATCTCGGGCGGGTCCAGAACGTCTTGCCCGGCATGGAAGCTGCTTTTGTCGATATCGCCACCCCGAAGAACGCCGTGCTCTACCGCGGCGATGTCCAATTCGATCCCGACGATGTCGAGCAGCGGGGCGATTCGGCGCGCATCGAGGACATCCTGAAGAACCGCCAGATGATCCTCTGCCAGGTCACGAAGAACCCGATCGGCGCGAAGGGAGCCCGGCTCACCCAAGAGGTGTCGCTTCCCGGCCGTTTCGTGGTGCTCATCCCGAACTCGAGCACCTACGGCATCTCGAAGCGCCTCCCCGACGACGTTCGCAAGCGCCTGCGCAACATCCTCGACCGCGTCAAGCCCGAGCGTCACGGCTTGATCGTGCGCACCGCCGCGGAGCACGCCACCGAGGCCGAACTGACCGCAGATATGGAGCTCCTGCTCGCCCAATGGGCCGAGATCGAGCGTCTCGCCGCTGAAGCGAAGAAGCCGGCCCTGCTGCATCGTGAGCCCGAGCTCGCGGTGAGGGTGATCCGAGAGGAGTTCAACCCCGATTACCGCGGAGTTGTGATCGACGACGAGCGGCTTTATCGCGAGGTCCGCGACTACGTCGCCGCGTTCAACCCCGAACTGGCCGATCGGATCGAGTACTACGACACGGCGTCGGAGGGCATCTCACTCTTCGAGCGGCACCATGTGCACGAGCAGGTCCACAAGGCCCTCGATCGCAAGGTTTGGCTGCCCTCCGGAGGGTCGCTCATCATCGAGCACACCGAGGCCCTGACCGTCATCGACGTCAACACCGGGAAGAACGTCGGCAAGAACAACCTCGAGGACACCGTCTTCGCTAACAACATGGAGGCCGCGGAGGAGATCGCGAAACAACTCCGGCTCCGCGATATCGGCGGGATCATCGTGATCGACTTCATCGACATGGAGGTCAAGGGCAACCGGGCGAAGGTGGTCGACTCGTTCCGCTCGGCACTCAGTCGCGACAAGACCCGGACACAGGTGTTCGACATCTCAGAACTCGGTCTGGTCGAGATGACGCGAAAGCGCATCGGCGAGGGGCTGCTCACGGAGTTCTCGGAGCGTTGCCCCGACTGCGAAGGCCGCGGAGTGACCGTCGATCACACCCTGCTCGACTGATCCGCCATCACCCTCCGCTCGCGGTTGGGGAGTACCCGAGCGGTCGATAGCATCCGCCAGGCTATGTACGCAGTGATCGCCTCGGGCGGTAAGCAGGAAAAGGTGGCCGAAGGCCAGCAGGTGACGCTCGAGTTGCTGAAGGGCGACGAGGGCTCGGAGGTGTCGTTGACGCCGGTGCTGTTGGTTGACGGCGACACCGTCCTGGCGGGCGCCTCGGCGCTCGCCGGAGCCACGGTGACGGGCCGGATCGTCGGCACCACCGCGGGCGACAAGGTGAACGGCTTCACCTACAAGCGCCGCACCAACCAGCGTCGTCACTACGGCCATCGCCAGCACTACAGCGTCGTTGAGATCACCAAGATCTCGAAGCCCTGATCTGAGGAGAACGAGATGTCGAAGACCAAGGGCGGCGGTTCAACCAGGAACGGTCGCGACTCCAACGCTCAGCGCCTCGGCGTGAAGGTGTTCGACGGCACCAAAGTCACCGCCGGCACGATCATCATTCGCCAGCGTGGCACCCGTATCCATCCGGGTCGCAACGTCGGTATCGGCGGCGACGACACGCTCTTCTCCTTGACCGACGGCTCGGTCAAGTTCGGCGAGCGCAAGGGCCGCAAGATCGTCGACGTCGTCGAGGTCTGATCGACCTCCGCCCGGCGCCCCGGGCCCTGACTTACCTTCCGGGCCCAGTCTTAAACGTCGATTCCTCGGGGGAGCCGATCCTCCGGCCAGTGGAGTAACTCGACCGCTCGATCACAGGCGAACCGATCGGTCATTCCGCTCACCCAAGCGACTGCCGCCCGCAACGGGTCGTCGCGTCCTGCCCGTTCGGCGATGAACGCCGCCGGGAGCGAGGCGGGATGCTGGGCGTAGTGCTCGACGAGAGCGCGGAGAAGCGAGATCACCGCGTCAGCCTGAGCGCGTGATTCGGGTCGGAGATAGACGTTCTCGTAGTTGAAGCGACGGAACTCGGCGAGCGCCTCGGCGATGGGGCTCGTCATGCCGACCCGTCCGGTCTGCGCTGTCGCCTCCACCATGGCGCGAACGAACGTGCCAAGTTGGGACGACCTGCTCAACCCGCAGCGGTCGGCGACGAGACCGGGAAGCATCTCCGGCGACACCACCCCCGTGGCCGCGGCGTCCTCGAAGTCGTGGCAGACGTAGGCGATCCGATCAGCCCACGACACGACCTCGCCCTCGGGGGTGCCGGGCGCGGGGCGACTCCACGAGTGGTTCCTGATGCCATCGAGCGTCTCGGAGCAGAGGTTGAGGGGCACGAGGGTCTCATCGGCGCCCCACACGGCGTGGTCGTAGCCGTCGTCGAGGTAGATGCCGAAGGCGTCCTCGCTGGCATGTCCACCCGGACCGTGTCCGCAGTCGTGACCGAGAGCGATCGCCTCGGCCAGAGCGACGTTCAATCCGAGGGCCGAGGCCACCGAGCGAGCGATCTGAGCGACCTCAAGGGCGTGGGTGAGTCGGGTCCGTTGGTGATCGTCGGGGAAGACGAACACCTGGGTCTTGCCGGCGAGCCGCCGAAAGGCCGAGGCATGCAGGATGCGATCGCGATCGCGCTCGAAACAGGTGCGGAACGGATCAGGCTCCTCGGCGAGAACACGGTCACCCGCGCCGGTCGCCCGGCTGGCGTGGGGCGCGAGGTGCTTGGCTTCGGCGTCTTCGCGGGCCACTCGGTCGACGACCTCGCGGGTGCCCGTGGCCGCCCACGAATCGGCGTGGGCGAGCGCGACACCGTCGATCCGATGACCCGACATCGTCGATGCCCACCGGGCGGCTCGCTCGGCGGACTGTTCGTCGACGGGCCGGTCGGATGAGGGGGGTGTGGTTGTGTCCACGGCACCACCCTAGGGCTCGGGTGCATCGCTCCCGAGAGCACCGTCGGTAGCGTGCTGCCGTGTCGGATTTCGTCGACGAAGCCCAACTGAACGTCCGCGCCGGCGACGGCGGGGCGGGCTGTGTGTCGTTCCGTCGGGAGGGTCCTGTGGTCAACGGCGGGCCGAATGGCGGCGATGGCGGCAATGGCGGCGACGTGTGGCTGGTGGCCGATCACAACGTCGCCTCGCTCCTCGCGTTCCGCGACCACCCTCACCGACGCGCGAGCAATGGCGTGCACGGCAAGGGCAAGGATCTGCACGGACGGCGTGGCGAGAGCCTCGAGATCACTGTTCCCGAGGGCACGGTGGTGACCGACATGTATTCGGGGGAGACCCTCGCCGAGCTCTACTCCCATGGCGACCGCTGGATGGCGGTCGCCGGCGGCCGCGGCGGCCGTGGCAATGCTCGGTTCCTGTCCAACCGGCGACGAGCGCCGACTTTCGCCGAGCAGGGCGAGCACGGCGAGGAGCGATGGCTCCGTCTTGAGATCCGACTGATGGCTGACGTCGCCTTGGTCGGCTTCCCGAACGCTGGTAAGAGCACGCTCATCAGCGTTATCTCGGCAGCCAAGCCGAAGATCGCCGACTACCCGTTCACGACGCTCAGCCCGAACCTCGGTGTGGTCTCGATCGATGAGGGCACCGAGTTCGTCGTCGCCGATATCCCCGGGCTCATCGAGGGCGCGAGCGAGGGTCGGGGCCTCGGCCACCGCTTCCTGCGGCATATCGAACGCGCTCGGGTGCTCTGCCTCATGCTTGATCTGGCCTCTGTCGAAGGTGTCAGCCCCGCCGAGCAGGAGGAGACGCTCCTCGCCGAACTCGGCGCTTATCGGCCCGAGCTCCTTGAACGGCCGAGGCTCGTCGTCGGCACGAAGGCCGATGCCGTGCAACCCGATGAGCTTGAGCGCCTCGGCTGGAATGGCCCGGTCGTGTCGGCGGTCACCGGATCTGGTGTTCGCGAGCTCGTCGGACGCATGGCCTCGCTGGTCCACGAGGCGCGCTCTGAGTTCCCCGAGCGCGAGGGGGTTGTCGTGTTGCGGCCCGAGGCGACCGGCGCCGCGGTTGAGCGGATCGACGACGGGGAGTTCCGGCTTGTCGGTCGCGATGTTGAGCGGGTGGTGGCCCTCAACGACGTCACCACACCGGAGGCGCTCGCCTACATCGATGAGCGACTCGAGCGTCTCGGTGTCAACCGCATGCTGACGAGGGCCGGGGTCTCCGATGGAGACGTGATTTGGATCGGCGACTTCAGCTTCGAGTATCGGAGTGATCTTGGGGGCTCGCGATGAGGGTCGTCGCAAAGATCGGCACTTCCTCGATCACCACTGAGTCAGGCAGCGTCGATCGAGATGCGATCGTCGCGCTCTGCGCCGATGTTGCTCGACTGCGTGGCTCTGGGCATGATGTCGTCGTCGTGTCCTCAGGCGCCGTCGCCGCTGGTGTGCCCGCCGTCGGACTCGCCTCGCGCCCGAGTGACATGGAGACGCTGCAGGCCGTCTCGGCGGTCGGCCAGGCGCGACTCATGCAGGTCTACAACGAGGTGCTGGAGGGCCATGGGCTCGTCGGAGCTCAGGTGCTGCTCGACCCCCACGATTTCGTCGACCGCACTCAGTACCTGCACGCTCGGCAGACCCTCGGAAGGCTGCTCGAGCTGGGGTGTGTGCCGATCGTCAACGAGAACGACGCGATCGCGTCCACCGAGCTCCGCTACGGCGATAACGACCGTCTGGCCGCGCTACTCGCCCACAACCTGTCGGCCGACGTGCTGGTGCTCCTTACCGACCTCGACGGTCTTCACACCGCCGACCCTCGCACGGACGTGGCGGCCAGCCTGGTGACGCGAGTGGCCGCCGACGATCCGCTCTTGGCGATCGCGGCGTCGTCGGGCGGGAGCGGACGCGGCTCTGGCGGGATGGCCTCCAAGCTCTCAGCAGCCCGGATCGCCTCCTGGTCAGGTGTGCGCACGGTGATCGCTCGCGCCTCGCGCGACGGAGTGCTCGTCGACGCCGTCGCTGGCGACGCGGTCGGTACGACATTTGATGCCCATGACCGTCGCCTACCCGCCCGCAAACTCTGGATCGCTTTCGCTGCTGAGGTGGCGGGCCGGGTCACCGTTGACGATGGGGCTCGAACGGCGATCGCCACTCGCTCCACCAGCCTGCTACCGGCCGGAGTGGTCAGCGTCGACGGGGAGTTCGACGATGGCAGCACGGTCGAGGTGGCCGATCAGAACGGCACCGTGTTCGCCCGGGGGATGGTGGCAGCATCGGCCTCCGATCTACGAGGTGTGGTGGGCCGGAGAACTGCGGAGCTACCTGCCGGGATGACGCATGAGGTCATCCATCGCGACGACCTCGTCGTACTGCCCGGTTGAGGCTCTCCCGCGCGCCCGAGAAGCGCAGCAGGATAAGTCCGAGGAGATAGGCGAGCAGACCGGCGGCTCCAGCGATGACCGTGGTGAGCAGTCGGCCCGAGGGAGACGAGGTGTTGAGCGCTCGGCTCACCACCCAGGCGACCTCCGCGGCGAGAAGGGCGGCGAGCCCCACCCGCCACAGGGTTCCGGTCAGTTCGCTGACGAGGGGGCGGCCGACGCGGCTGCCGAGCACGATCACCGCGGCGATGGCCGCGGCCGCGTACGCGACGGAGTGGGCGAGGCCGAGGCCGAGGATGCCGAGCGGCCCAACGAGCAAGAGCGCCACGACGATGTTGACGAGGTTCTCGCCGACATTCAGCACGAAGGGTGTGCGGGTGTCGTGGTGGGCGTAGTACCCGCGCAGCGAGAACAGATACACGCTGAATCCGACCAAGCCGAGTGAGAGCCCGGCGAGGGCGTCGGTGGTGTTCGCGACTGCAACCGCGTCGAAGCGACCCCGTTCCATGAGACCGCTGATCAAGGGTTGTCGAAGCACGAAGATGAGCGCAGCTGCCGGAGCGGTCAGCGCGATGATCGCCCGGAGGCCGGTGGTGAAGCGCTCGGCAAAGGCATCGCGATCTCGTCCAGCGACGGCCGCGGCCAACTCCGGTTGGAAGGTGGTGGCGACCGAGACCGCGAGGAGGCCGTGGGGGAGGACGAAGAAGGTGAATGCGTCGAAGTAGGCGGAGGCAAGCGAGGAGCCGGGATCGGCGAGGTTTCGCACCACCACCAGGGCCACCTGATTGGCGAGGACGAAGCCGAGCGTCCATCCGCTCATGGAAGCGAGGCGTCGTACCGCTGGATCGCTGAGATCCAGTCGGGGCCGCAGGCGAATCCCCGACCTCCACACCGCGGACACAACGATCGCTGCCATGGCCGCGATACCTACGGTCGCGCCGAGACCAAGCGTCAACCTGAGTCGCCCGGTCGTCGCCACTTCGGTGAGTGCCCAAGCGCGAGAACCCGCCTCCGGCAAGGTCAGCAGGGTGACGATGATCACGAGGTTCGACACCACGGGCGACCATGAGGCAGCGAGGAATCTCCGACGGCTGTTGAGGAGGGCGTTGGCGATTCCGGTCAGGCCGTAGAAGAGGATCTGGATCAGGAAGAACCGAGCCAAGGTGGTGCCGGTCGAGCGGAACACCTCCGGGTCCACGCCATCGCCAACGGAGAGGCTGTAGAGCCGGAAGATCCACGGAGCAAGGGCGACGGCGAGCACGGTCACGAGGGCGACCCCCGCCACCGCGGCGGTGACGACGGCTTCGGTGGAGCGCCGACGCGCGGCTGGATCCTCGCAGTCCTCCGAGCCCCAGCCGAGCGAGGTGAAGATCGGCACCAGGGTTGCCGAGAGCACGCCGCCGAGCAGGAGGTCGTAGACGATGTTCGGCGTCTCGTTCGCCAACTTGTAGGCATCAGCGAGGGAGGTCTGGCCGATGACGTAGGCGAATGCCAGCACACGGGCGAGCCCCGTCACCCTGGAGAGGGCCGTTCCCGAGGCGACGACGAGGTTCGCCCGGAGCATGGTCCCCACGTCGGCGACACTACCGATCGGCCATACTCGGCCCTGTGCAGCCCTCAGATCGCGTGACAACGGCGCTTGTGCGTCCTCCTAGCCCGCGACTCGCCGAGGGCATCGTGACCCACCTAGAGCGCACTGAGATCGACCTTGACCGGGCCCGCACCCAGTGGGAGGCCTACGTGGCCGCCCTCGAGAACGTCGGGTGGCGGATAGCCATGGTCGATCCGGTCGATGAGTGTCCCGACTCGGTCTTCGTGGAGGACACCGCGGTGATGTTCGATCGCCTCGCGGTCCTCACCCGACCGGGAGCGCCGAGCCGCCGCCCGGAGGTGGCCGGCACGGCCGAAGCGCTCGGAGGGCTCGCCGATATCGAGACGTTTTCGCTCTCCTCCGGTCGACTCGACGGTGGCGATGTCTTGAAGATCGGGAGGCGCGCCTATGTCGGCATCGGCGGTCGCACCGATGCCGAAGGCGTCGATGAACTCGCCCGGATGCTCGCGCCGAGGGGCTGGGAGGTGGTGGGTGTGCCGGTCAGTCGCGTGCTCCACCTCAAGTCGGCGGTCACCGCCCTACCTGATGGCACGGTGATCGGTTTCGAGCCGCTCGTCGATGACCCCAGCGTCTTCGAACGGTTCCTTCCGGTGCCCGAGGAGGATGGAGCGCACGTGGTGGTGATCGACGATCGCACGGTGCTGATGGCCGACTCAGCTCCCGAGACCGCTCAGTTGCTTCGAGCCCGTGGCCTCGAGGTGATCGAGGTGGACATCTCCGAGTTCATCCGACTCGAGGGATGCGTCACCTGCTTGAGTATCCGCATCCGCTGAGCCGGGGCGTGACCGTTAGTCTCCGCGGGTGACCATCGCTGCCCCCTCACCGGTGATGACCAGGGCGCGAGTGCTCACCTTCGGCCTGCTCACCGCGATCATGGCCTCGGGCTACGGCGTGATGTTCACCGTGCTCGATGACTTCCGCTTCGAGTACGGGATCAGCGAGAGCCGCCTCGGGCTCATCGTCGGGATCGGGTTCGGCTCGTCGTTTCTCAGTCAGATACTTCTCGCCCCGATCGCCGACCGGGGGCACGCCAGGCGATTGGTATTCCTCGGCCTCGTCGTCAACGTGTTCGGGCTGCTCCTGCTCGGGTTCGGTTCGACGCTGTCGGTGCTGCTGGCCGGTCGGTTCATCTCGGGGATCGGGCTCGGCATGACGATGCCGGCCATCAGGCGGATCGTGATCCTCGGCGACCCGCAGCGACTCGGTGACAATCTCGGGCTACTGCTGGCGGCCGACGTGGCTGGGTTCGCCGCTGGACCGGCGGTCTCGGCCCTTCTTGTTGGCCCGCTTGGAATCGAGGCGCCGTTCATCGTGATCTCGGCCGCGAGCCTTGCTTGCCTCCCGCTGGTTGCTCGGGTACGGGTCGACGAGTCGGTTCCGAGCGGACGGGAGTCGCGCCTCGCGCTGGACCTGCTCTCGATCAGGCCGTTGGTGGGGGCGATGTGCATGGGCGCGGCGCTCTTCATGATGATCGGAACCTTCGACGCTCTGTGGGCGGTGGTGCTCGATGACCTCGGAGCGAGCGAGTGGTTGGCGAACCTCGGCATCACCTTGTTCGCGTTGCCGTTGATCTTCCTTGGAGAGTTCGGTGGTCGACTCGCGCAGCGGATTGGCCCGTTCCGCCTCGGTCCGCTCGGTCTCGGCCTCGGGGCGGTCTTCATGGCCCTCTACGGGATCGTGCCGACCGCGGGGTTGATCTTCGTGGTCTGCATGTTCCACGCCGTGAGCGACGGCCTGACCGTCTCGAGCACCGGGGTGGCTGTCGGAATGGTGACTCCCGATTCACGACACGCGAGCGCGCAGGGTCTCCTCGGCGGATTCCAGACGCTCACCGCCGGCATCGTCGCGGTTCTCGCCGGCTGGCTCTACGAGTTCCACGGTCGTCTCGTGGCGTACCTGGTCTGCGCGGTCCTCATGATCATTCTCGTCATCGCCGCCCTCGTCCTCGCTGGACCTACGTGGCGAGCCCATCGCGGACCGTCGGTGGCAGCGGAGCCACCGGATCCGGTCTCAGCAGTCACCGGCCACGCCTGAGTCCTACGACTCGAGGGCGCCCCACTACCGTCGTCGGTGGCTCGAGTCGCGGGTGCGACCGGGAGCTGAGGAGTCACGATGGATGCCGCCGGGTGGAACGAGAGATACGCCGGAACCGACCTTGTGTGGTCGGCGGGGCCGAACGCGTTCGTCGAGCAGATCTGCTCCTCGCTCACGCCGGGCACTGCGCTCGATCTCGCTGCCGGTGAGGGTCGTAATGCCCTCTGGCTCGCTGAGCTCGGCTGGGAGGTCACCGCCGTCGATTTCTCGTCGGTCGGCCTCGAGAAGGCTCGGAGGGCGGCCGCGGCCCGCGGGGTGCACCTCGAGACCGAGGAAGCAGACCTCACGAGCTACGAGCCGGCGCGTGACCGCTTCGATCTCGTGCTGATCGTCTACTTGCACCTTGGCGCAGCAGAGCTTCCCCCGATCATCGAGGGCGCTGCTCGCGCGGTCGCTCCGGGAGGGCGACTCGTTGTGATTGGCCATGATGTCGAGAACTTGGAGCGCGGTACCGGTGGGCCTCAGGTCGCCGAAGTGTTGACCACGGTTCCCGGCGTGCTCGCCGCCGTTGAGCCGGTGGGCTTGGTCATCGATCGGGCAGAGGTGGCGGAACGTTCGGTCACCGCCGCTGACGGAACCTCGGCTGTCGCGCTCGACACGGTCGTCGTCGGCAGGCGCCCATGAGCGCTCTGGCGGTCGGTGTCATCGGCACCGGGATGATGGGGGAGGTGCACGCCAGGTTGCTGAACGACCGGATTGGGTCGGCCAGGGTGGTCGCGGTCAGCGACCCCGATACTGAGCGTCGGCGCATGGTCGCCGAGGCGGTGGGAGCCGCCGAGTTCGATGATCCGATGGGACTGATCGCCGCTCCTGAGGTGGAGGCGGTCGTCATCGCCTCTCCGGACCACTCGCATGCTGGTTTCGCGGTCGCGTCGGTGCAGGCGGGCAAGCCGTGTATGTGTGAGAAGCCGCTCGCGACCACCGTCGACGATGCTCGGTTGGTGGTGGACGCCGAGGTCGCGCTCGGTCGGCGGCTCGTTCAGGTGGGGTTCATGCGCGAGTTCGACGAGGGTCACGCTTCGCTGGTGTCGCTCCGCCGCTCTGGTGCCCTCGGCGAGGTCGTCGCCGTGCGTTCGACTCATGTGAACCCCGCTCCGTGGGCCCCCGGGGTCACGGCGGAGCGAGTGATCACCCAGTCGATGATCCACGACATCCATTCGGCCCGCTTCCTCTCGGGGGCCGAGGTGGAGGCGGTGTCGGCAAGCGTGGTTCCGTTCGCCGCCGGATCGAGCGGCGTCGATGACGGCGCGGTTCGGTTCGTCGCGGCTCGGCTGGAACTCGTCGGAGGTGCGGTGGCTCTCCTCGATGTGAACGTGTCGTCGGCGTACGGGTACCGGGTGGTGGCCGAGGTGGTCGGTTCCGAGGGAACAGCGCGAACCAGCGAGGGTTCGGCGGTCGAGATGTGGTCGTCGGGTGCCCGAGTCGAGAAGGTGTCGGCGAACTGGCCCGAGCACTTCTCCGCGGCGTATCTCACCGAGTTGACGGCTTGGGTGTCAGCCGCTTCCGAGGGAGGCGTCACCGGCCCATCAGCCTGGGACGGGCTCATGGCCAACGTGGTAGCCGAGGCGCTGGTCGATGCCTCAACGCGTGGCGAGCGAGTTGAGATCGCGCGCTGGGAACGACCCGCCGTCTACGAGCGCTGAGCGGGGCTCAGGACCCGAGTGGCGTGGTTCGCAGGTCTCGATGCTCTCCGTCGCCGATCGATGAGGTGGTGGCGCTCGATGCCACTTGTCGATCACGCAACCAGAGCCCGATGAATAGTCCGACCACGGCGATCGCTCCGTAGGTCGCACCCGATGACAGCATGGCGAGCGCGGGTGCTGGGCAGGTGCCAGCGACCGACCAGCCCGTGCCGAAGAGCGCGCCGCCGACGATGTGGTGACGCTCGATGCGCGAACGCGACAGCGCGAGGCGACCGCCGTAGACCGTCTCGATCTCTCGACGCTCGAGGATCCAGAGCAGCGGTAGCGAGATGCCGATGGCGAGGCCCATCAGGCCGAACACGTACAGACTCTCGAACTTGAGCGTCTCGTGGATGGTGTCGTACTCGTGGAGCCGCCCGGCGGCGAGCACGAATCCGAATCCAGCGCCGAAGAGGCCGCCAACAAGGTTCATTCGATTTCCCATCAGAGGTCACCTCCGGTGAGCAGGGTGAGGATGCCGGTCACGACGACGGCCGTCGCCATGAAGGTCGCGGTGGTGGCCCACGACGCGGGGGAGCGCTGGGCGGTTCCGCAGATTCCGTGCCCTGAGGTGCAACCTCCGGCCATTCGGGCCCCGTATCCCATCACGATGGCTCCAGCGAGGACGACGAGCGCGATGAAGATCGGTGACCATCCGGCGTTCGACATCGCGTCGTAGCCGCGGCGGATCTCGATGCCTGGACCGAGGATGGTGGCCACAGCACCCCCGACGAAGATTCCGCCGAAGTACCAGACCCGCCAACTCACGGTGTCGGCGTCGCGTTTTGCTGCCTTCATGGTCTGCAGGTAGGCGCCGGAGGCTCCGAGGGGCTGGTTGGCGACCACGAAGAGGCCGACGACCAGCAGTCCGAGGAGGGGACCGGCGATCCAGAACGGGAGTTGATCCGGTAGGACGTTCATGTACGGACATATTGGTCGGGTCCAGCGCTGAGCGCAAGCACTTCGTGCGAATGTGAACTTCCGTGGTCGGACCGAGGTCCGCACCAATAGCGTGTCGTTATGACGGGCGACGAGGCTATGGGGGAGATCCCCGCCTACGGCGGCGCGCCTGGCCCCGATGACGGGCAGAAGCGGGTCCGAGTTCGGCACTTCGCCCGCGCGAAGGAGCAGGGAATCCGGATCACCGGGCTAACTAGCTACGACTTCCTCACCGCCGGGATCTTCGACCGTGCCGGCATCGATTTTCTCCTCGTCGGCGACTCGGCGGGCAACATCGTCTTCGGCTACGACACGACCCTCCCGGTCACGGTCGACGAATTGATCCCGTTAACGCGGGCGGTCGCTCGAGCGGCTCGTCGTGCCCTCGTAGTGGCCGATCTGCCCTTCGGCTCGTACGAGAACGGGCCAGAGGAGGCGCTCCGGACTGCCATGCGGTTCATGAAGGAGACCTCCGCTCATGCCGTCAAGCTCGAGGGAGGCCGGCGAAGCGCCGAGCAGATTCGGCGGATCGTCACCTCGGGCATTCCGGTGATGGGTCATGTCGGGTTCACCCCACAGAGCGAGCACGGACTCGGAGGTCACCTCATCCAGGGCCGCGGTGAGGCTGCGGCCGATCTTTTGGCAGACGCGCGGGCCGTCGAGGAGGCGGGAGCGTTCGCGGTGGTACTCGAGATGGTGCCCTCCAGCGTGGCGGCCGAGGTGACGGCTCAACTCTCCATTCCGACCATCAGCGTCGGCGCCGGGCCGGGTTGCGATGGGCAACTGATGGTGTGGAGCGATTGGGCCGGTCTCACCACGGGCCGTATCCCGCGATTCGTGAAGCGCTACGCCGACCTCGCTGGGACGCTCCATGAGGCGGCGGTCGCCTTCCGTGAGGATGTCGAGGCTGGCCGCTACCCGAGCGCCGAGCACGAATACGAAGCCTGAGTCGACCTAGTTGGGCTCGTAGGCGAGGACCGGCGCGAGGATCCGCTCGGTGTCCTCAAGGGACAGTCCCTTGCGCTTGCCGTAGTCCTCAACCTGCTCTCGCGTGACGCGACCAACGCCGAAGTACACGGCCTCAGGGTGCGCGAGGAAGAGTCCCGACACGGTCGAACCGGGCCACATCGCCCACGACTCGGTGAGGCTCACTCCGACCGTTCGCTCGGCGTCGAGGAGCCGCATGATCGTCTCCTTCTCGGAGTGATCGGGCTGCGCGGGATAGCCGGGGGCGGGCCGGATTCCGCGATAGGCCTCGGTGATCAACTCCTCGGTGCTGAGGTGCTCGTTGGGTGCGTATCCCCAGAGGTCGCGGCGCACGACGAGGTGCAGGTACTCGGCCCACGCCTCAGCGAGCCGGTCGGCGAGGGCCTTCACCATGATCGACGAGTAGTCGTCGCCGTCGGCGGCGAAGCGATCGGCGATGTCGTTCTCCTCGGGGCCGACCGTCACAACGAACGCGCCGATGTGGTCGTCGACGCCAGCTGCTCTCGGCGCGATGAAGTCGGAGATGCACAGGTTCGGTCGGTGTGAGGTGGGTGACTTCTCGAGTTGTTGACGAAGACCGTGCAGGGTGGCGAGCACGGTGCCGTCATCGCTCAGCACCTCAATGTCGTCGCCGGTCGAGCGCGCGGGCCAAAAGCCGACCTCTGCGACCGGGGACAACCACGACTCCTCGATCATCCGGTCGAGCATCGCGTCGGCGTCCGCCATGAGTGACCGAGCGGTCTCGCCGAGTTCTGGGTCGTTCATGACGTCCGGATAACGACCGCGAACCCCCCAGGTGGTGAGGAAGGGGGACCAGTCGATGTAGGGGCGGAGGGTGGCGACATCGGCGTGGATCGTTCGGTGACCCGTGAAGGTCGGCGTGACGACCGTGTTGGCGTCGAAGCGGAGTTGGGCGGCGTTCTCTCGCGCCGAGTCGAGGTCAAGGCGACGTCGCTCGGTCTCGGCCTGGGCGTAGCGATCGGTCACCCGCTGATAGTCGACCTCGAGCTCCTCGAGGAAGGCCGATCGTCGCTCGGGGTTGCCGAGGGCGCTGATCACCCCCGAGGCGCGGCTGGCGTCGGCGACATGCACGACCGGGCCGCCGGTGTATGCCGGGGCGATACGCAGCGCGGTATGCAGGCGGCTCGTGGTGGCTCCGCCGATGAGCAGTGGCGTCGTCATGCCGCGTCGCTCCATCTCGCGGGCCACGCCGACCATCTGGTCGAGCGAGGGTGTGATGAGCCCGGAGAGGCCGATGATGTCGACCTGACGCTCTGTGGCGGTGTCGAGGATGGTCTGCGTGTCGACCATCACGCCGAGGTCGATGATCTCGTGGTCGGCGCAGCCGAGCACCACCCCGACGATGTTCTTGCCGATGTCGTGGACGTCGCCGGCGACCGTGGCGAGCAGAACCCTCGTCCCGCTGCCGACTGTGCGGTCCTCCTCGTCGGCGTCGACTCGGGCGGCCTCGATATAGGGGGTGAGATGCGCCACGGCCTGCTTCATCACTCGGGCCGACTTCACGACTTGAGGCAGGAACATTCGCCCCGAGCCGAAGAGGTCACCGACCTCGTTCATCCCGTCCATCAGCGGTCCTTCGATGACCTCCACGGGATGGGCGGCAGCGAGGCGAGCCTCTTCGACGTCGGCCTCGATGTGCTCGCCGATTCCGTGGCGGAGCGCATGGGCGAGGCGGGCGGCGACTGGAAGTCCGCGCCATTCGGCTGCCGTCGACTCCGTCTCCCCAACCGCGGCGTCCCGGAACGAGATCGCCTCCTCGAGGAGACGTTCGGCGGCGTCGGGTCGGCGGGCGAGGACGACGTCCTCGCAGAGCTCTCGGAGATGGGGGTCAAGGTCGTCGTAGAGGGCGAGTTGGCCCGCGTTGACGATCGCGAGGCGCATCCCGGCGCGGATCGCGTGAACGAGGAACACCGAGTGCATGGCCTCGCGGACGACGTTGTTGCCCTGAAAGGAGAACGACAGGTTCGAGACTCCTCCGGAGACGTTCGATCGGGGGGCGAACTTAAGGATCTCCGCGGTGGCCTCGATGAAGTCGAGCCCGTAACGATCGTGTTCGGCGATCCCGGTCGCGACCGCGAAGATGTTCGGGTCGAAGACGATGTCCTCCTCGTCGAACCCGACCTCTTCGGTGAGGAGGCGATGGGCGCGGCGACAGATCTCCACGCGACGCTCAACCGTGTCGGCCTGGCCGTTCTCGTCGAAGGCCATGACGATCACCGCGGCGCCGTGATCCCGGCAGACCCGCGCCTGTTGCAAGAACTCCTCCTCGCCGGCTTTCAGCGAGATCGAGTTGACCACCGATTTGCCTTGCAGGCAGGCGAGTCCTGCCTCGATCACCTCGAAGCGCGATGAGTCGACGACGACGGGAACGCGGGCGATGTCGGGTTCGGCGGCGATGAGTCGCAGGAAGGTCGTGATCTCCGCGACCGAGTCGATGAGCCCCTCGTCCATGTTGACGTCGATCGCTTGGGCTCCGGCCTCAACCTGCTGTCGGGCGATCTCGACGGCTGCGGCGTGGTCACCTTCTTTGATGAGCCGGCGGAATTTGGCGGATCCGAAGACGTTCGTTCGCTCGCCAATGTTCACGAATGGGATCTCGTCGGTCAGTTCGAGTGGTTCGAGGCCCGACAGTGTGAGATGCCTCCTCCGCTCGGGAATTTCGCGAGGGGTTTCGTTCTTGACAGCGGCCGCGATCGAGGCGATATGTGCCGGGGTCGTTCCGCAGCATCCGCCGACGATATTGACGAGGCCGCTCCCGGCGAACTCGCCCAGGACGCCTGCGGTCTCTTCGGGGCTCTCGTCATACCCACCGAGAGCGTTCGGCAGTCCGGCGTTCGGATAGGCGCAGATCAGGGTGTCGGCGACGGCCGCGAGATCCGCGATGTGCGGTCGCATTTCGGCTCCGCCGAGAGCGCAGTTCAACCCGATGCTGACTGGCTCGCCATGACGCACCGACTGCCAGAAGGCGCGAGCCGTCTGGCCCGAGAGTGTGCGTCCGGACCGATCGGTGATGGTTCCTGAGATCATGAGGCCCGGGGCGTTGACCCGTCCGGCGAGCGCGCGACGCGCAGCGACGATGGCGGCCTTGGCGTTGAGTGTGTCGAAGACGGTCTCGATGAGCAGGAGGTCGACCCCGCCGTCGATCAACGCGAGGATCTGCTCGCTGTAGGCCGCGGTGAGCGCGCCGAAGTCGAGCGCGCGATAGCCGGGATCCTCCACTCGGGGTGACATCGACAGGGTGACGTTGGTTGGGCCGATCGCCCCTGCGACGAAGCGGGGACGCCCGTCAGTGGTCGCTTCGTCGGCGACGCGACGCGCGATGCGAGCGGACTCGAGGTTGAGATCTCGGACGAGGTGCGCGAGGCCGTACTCGGCTTGGGCGACCGAGGTTGAGCTGAACGTGTTGGTGCAGATGATGTCGGCGCCCGCGTCGAGGTACGAGCGGTGGATGTCCGCCACGACGTCCGGGCGGGTGAGGGAGAGCAGGTCGTTGTTGCCGGCGAGTTGGCCTTCGTGCGCGTCGAGGTCGCCTGTTCGGAAGTCGACCTCGGTGAGCCCGCGGCTCTGGACCTCGGTGCCCATGGCGCCGTCGATCACGAGGATTCGCTCGAGCGCCGCCTCGCGTAGTGCGCCGACTCTGTCATCGCTCATCGTCGGCTCTCCGAGGTCTCGGTGAGGCGCTCCGCGGTCCAGATCATGACGGTGAGCCGTTCGGTGGAGCCTGCTGCGGGGCGCAGGGTGTCCACCGTCGGTTCGGAGCAGCCGGCATCGGCCAGCCAGCCGTCGATCTGCTCGGTGCTGAAACCGAGCCGCCGGTGTGCGTGCCGGGTCCTCATCTTCTCGTCGTTGTGCGGCGCAAGGTCGACAATGACGAGGCGACCTCCCGGGCGAACCAGGCGCGAGATGTGGGTGAGCGATCGGTCGGGGTCGTCGAGGTGGTGGAGCACCTGATGAACGATCACCAGGTCGCCGCCGTCGATGCCCGCTGGCGGGTTGTGAAGGTCACCGTGATGCAGTTCGGCGTGGTGGATGCCCGCCCGGTCGAGGTTGGCGCGCGCGACCGACAGCATGGAGTGGTTGGTGTCGAGGCCAATGAGTCGGTTGGCGCGGTCAGCGAAGAGTTCGAGCATCCGCCCGGTTCCTGTGCCGACATCGACGACGGTGTCGAATGGTCCTTCGCCGACCGTGTTGAGGAGGCGCGCCTCGATGATGTCGTCCTCGACGAGGAGTGATCGTTCGGTGTCCCAGAGCGGGGCGATAGCCGCGAAGTGGTCGTGCGCGGCGGCGGCTCGTCGCACGCGGACTTCGCCGAGTCGTTCGAGATCGATGCGGAGGGTCTGGTCGTCGTGATCGGGTGTCGCTGCCGCGATGAGTGGAGCGAGGGTGGGTGAGTTGGCGAGCCGATGGAACGCCCAGGTGCCTTCCCGGTGGCGGGTGATGACCCCGGATTCGTGGAGGAGTCGAAGGTGGCGCGAGATGCGCGGCTGGGATTGCCCGAGGATCTCGCAGAGGTCGCTGACGGAGCACTCTCCGTGCCTGAGCAAGGCGACGATCCGGAGCCGGGTCGGCTCGGCGATCGCGCGAAGGGCGCTGAGGCTCGAGTCGAAGTCCGGTCGCTGGTCGGGGTCAATGGCCACGGAGAAAGAATATAAAGACTTCTTTATCTACGCAAGTGTCTTGTGGATTGCGGTGTGTCAAATGACGATGAGACCGGAAGAATGGGGAGGTGTCATCTTCCATCACGTCGATTGGTGTTCCCGCGGGGGCCGAGCCCGACCGGTGGCTCATGGATGCGTCGACGAGCGATGGGGCGCCGAGCGCACGTAACCTGATCGTCACCCTGTTCGGCGATCTGCTTGGAACCACAGGCCGAGTCTCGGTCCGCTCGGTCGGCGCTCTCCTCGAATCCTTCGGGGTCAACGACCGGCTCGCGCGCACCTCCCTCAGCCGCCTCGTCGGCGATGGGTTGTTGGCTGTTGAGCGACGGTCGGGTCGCGCCTATTACGGCGTCTCGCGCGAGTCGGTCGGTGTGTTCCGACAGGCCGACCGAAGGATCTACCGCGCCGCTTCCCCCGACTGGGACGGGGAATGGACCGTGGTGGTGGTGGACCCGAATGAGGGCTCGCCGGCTGAGCGGGCTCAGCTTCGACACGAACTTGGCTGGGCGGGTTTCGGAAGTGTCGCGCCCGGTGTGCTCGTCTCGGCGACTGTCGATCTCGAGGCGGCGGCCGAGGTCATCGCGCGAGTACGTGATCGCTCCGGTGGTCCTGGTGGGGTGCTCCTGACCCGTGGCGCGCTCGGGGACGTCCCCGGGGTGCTCGACGACGGCTCGCTTGCTCGCCGCAGCAGTTCCCTTGAGATTTTCGAGGAGCGCTACGCGGCCTTCGTGGCGGGCTTCACTCCGTTCCTCGAGTTGCCTCCGATCGATGACCGGCTCGCGCTCAAGCTGCGCCTGCTCGTGGTGGCTGAGTTCCGTCGGATTGTGCTTGCCGACCCCGGGTTGCCCGCCGCCTTGCTGCCAGCGGACTGGTCGGGCTTCGAGGCTCGGCGAGTGGCCTCATCGATTCACTCAGTGGTGGCTGAACGAGGTGAGGCTGAGCGGGATCGGCTGGTGGAGTGGGCGCCGGAGGGCGACCACTCGCCAGTGCAGGCGCGGCGGTTCCTCAGCGTCGACTGACGCGGGTGCCGGGTTCGACGGTCAGACGTCGAAGTCGACGACGATCTCGTCGTCACCGGTCGGGTGCGACTGACAGGTAAGGACGAGTCCGCGGGCGATCTCGGACTCGGTGAGTCCGTAGTTGACGTCCATCTCGATCTCACCGCAGAGCAGCCGCGCCTGGCAGGTTGAGCACACACCGGCTTGGCAGGAGAACGGAGTATCGGGTCGAACGCGGCGAACAGCCTCGAGGATCGACTCGCCTTCGCGCACCTCGAAACCCGACTGCCGTCCGTGGAGGGTCGCGCGGCCGGTCGCCACGACGTTCGTCGACTGAGCCGAGACTGTCGTCGGGCGTTTGGCCTTGGCTCCGTCGGTACCGAAGAGCTCGAGATGCACCCGATCAGAGGGCATACCGCGATCGATCAGCACCGAACGGGCGTCTTCGACAAGAGCGAGGGGGCCGCAGAGCCAGGCGTGGTCGACGTCGGCGCGAATGAGGCCCGCGTCGATGAGTTGCTCGAGTCGGTTCTGATCGGGTCGCCCGGAGAGCAGTTCGGCGTCTCCGTCCTCCCGGGTGAACGCGTAGGTGATTCGAACTCGTCCGAGATGGGCGTCGCGGAGATCCTCGAGGTCCTCGATCAGCATGGTCGAGTTGGAGGCGCGGTTGATGTAGAGCAGATCGACCTCGGAGTCGGGCTGCGTGGCGAGCACGGTCGCCATCACGGAGAAGATCGGCGTGATCCCGCTGCCCGCCGCGATCATCATGTGACGCTCCGCGGCGTCGGCGGAGGGTTCATGGGTGAAGTTTCCGGAGGGCGCGAGCGCCTCGATTTCATCGCCGGGCCGTACCTCGCCGGTCAGCCAGGTCGACATCAGCCCCTCCGGGACGCGCTTCACCCCGATCCTGAGCGCGCCGTCGGGCGCGATGGAACAGAGCGAGTAGCTGCGACGTACTTCTTCGCCGTCGATCTCCCGGCGGAGCACGAGGTGTTGGCCGTGGCGGAAGGGGAGTCGCTCGGCAAAGGTGATGAGCGCGCTGTCGGCGGTGTCGTGCTCGACGTCGGCGACGGTGAGTGTGGTGAAGCCCTCCATGGACGTCCTCCCCTAGATCGCCTTGAACCGCTCGAACGGCTCGAGGCAGGTAGTGCAAACGTGGCTCGACTTGCACGCGGTCCCGCCGAACTCCGAGACGAGTCGCGACTCACGGCCACCACAACGAGGGCAGGTCGGTGCGGGCTGGCGCAGTGTGACGCTGACGGTTGAAGCGCCGATGTGTTCTGGGGGTGTGATGCCAGCCTCGCGCAGTTTCCGTCGACCGGCATCGGTGATCCAGTCGGTCGTCCACGGCGGGCTCATGGCGAACTGAATGGTGGCCGAGTGCCCCCGCTCGGTGAGTGCCGTCATGACGTCGTCGCGGATCTGCTCGGTGGCGGGGCAGCCGGTGTAGGTGGGGGTGAGCACCACCTCGACGTCGCCCGAGTCGTTGATCGTGACCGAACGCACCATTCCAAGGTCGCCGATGGTGACGTGGGGGAGTTCGGGATCCTCGACGGCCAGGACGATCGCCTCGACCGCCGACGATGACGTCGCGGCGCTGGAGGTCACCAGTTGACCCCGGGGTGAGCTCGAGCGAGTTCTTGCATCTCGTCGATGAGACGGTCGAAGTCGTCCTCGTGCAATCCGCTCAAGCCGCCGGTGACCGCAGGAGCTGGCGGCGCGGGCCGCGCGAGGGTGGCTGTTGAGAGGACCTCGTTGACGGTCCGGTCCCAGTCAGCGCGCAGTTCGGTCGGATCGGGTGAGACGCCGGCGGTGAAGAGCTCGGCGTCGATCTCGTCGATCTCGAACAGCTCCTCGGTGCACGGCCAGAGCGCCTCGAGCGCGCTGGTGGCCCGATCATGGCTTTCCTCGGTGCCGTCACCGAGGCGAATGACCCAGGCCGATGAGTGGCGGAGGTGATAGGCGGCCTCCTTCGACGCCTTGGCACCAAGGCCGGCGAGGGTGGTGTCGCTGCTCACCGCGAGGCGGGTCCACAGCGGCACCGCGTAGGCGTCATGCAGGAACTGACGGACGATGACGTGGGCGAAGTCGGTGTTCGGGCGCTCAACGAGAATTGGGCTCAGAAACTGGCCCGGGTCGCGCTGGAAGGCGAAGTGGTCCTCGTCGTGGCCGAGACCCTCGAACTCTCCGGCGTAGGTGTAGAGGATTCTCGATTGGCCGATGAGGTCGAGCGCGATGTTGGAGAGCGCCATGTCCTCCTCGATCTCAGGTGATCTCGTGATGTACTCGAGGAGGCGCTGGGCGAGCACCAGTGACCGGTCGCCGTGACGGAGGATGAAGGTGAGCAGCGGAGTCTGCATGGTCGCTAACCGCTGCTCACATGTGGGACACGGCGTCGGGGAGCTCGAAGTCGCTCGGATGCCGGAAGGTTTTGTCCTCGGCCGGTTCGAACAACGAGGCCCGGTCGTCGCCGCTCGACGCGGTGATGTCGCTCGAGCGGACCACCCAGAGGCTGACGCCCTCGGAGCGGCGCGTGAACAGGTCGCGCGCGTTCTGGAGAGCGATCTCAGCGTCGGGCGCGTGAACGGTGCCGGCGTGGACGTGGCTCACGCCGCGTCGAGCCCGCACGAACACCTCCCAGAGCGGCCAGGCGCTCACGCTGCCACCTCTTCGCGACGGACGCGTTCCTTCTCGGCGTGGGCGAGGGCGGCCTCGCGCACCCAGGAGCCCTCCTCGTGGGCGGTGACGCGGCGCTCCATACGTTCGGCGTTGCAGGGGCCGTCGCCGGCGATCACTCGGTTGAACTCCTCCCAGTCGATCTCGCCGTAGTCGTAGGAGCCGCGCTCGTCGTTCCACTTGAGGTCGGGGTCGGGAATGGTCAGGCCGATGAGTTCGGCCTGGGGAACGGTTGCGTCGATGAATCGCTGGCGGAGTTCGTCGTTGCTGAAGCGCTTGATGCCCCAACGCATGTTCTGAGAGGAGTGAATCGAGGCGGCATCAGAGGGGCCAAACATCATGATCGACGGCCACCACCACCGGTTGAGGGCCTCTTGAGCCATGTGATGTTGATCGGGCGAGCCCTCGGCGAGGGTCATCATGATCTGGAAGCCCTGCCGCTGGTGGAAGCTCTCCTCCTTGCAGATGCGGATCATCGCCCTGGCGTAGGGGCCGTATGAGCAACGGCAGAGAGGAACCTGATTCATGATGGCGGCCCCATCGACCAGCCATCCGATGGCGCCGATATCAGCCCAGGTTGGCGTCGGGTAATTGAAGATGGAGGAGTACTTCTGCCGGCCGGTGTGGAGCCGGTCGAGGAGTTCGGCGCGGTCGATACCGAGCGTCTCGGCGGCTCCGTAGAGGTAGAGCCCGTGGCCGGCTTCGTCCTGGACCTTGGCGGTAAGGATGGCTTTGCGGCGAAGTGACGGGGCTCGGGTGAGCCAAGCCCCTTCGGGCTGCATGCCGATGATCTCGGAGTGAGCGTGCTGGGCGATCTGGCGGATGAGCGTCGACCGGTAGCGCTCGGGCATCCAGTCGGTGGGTTCGATGCGTTCGTCGGCGTCGATGAGCGCGAGAAACCGCGCGTCGAGCTCAGAGTCGTTGGAGCCGCTCTCGGCTGGGGACTCGGCTTCGGTTTCGGTGACGTACGCCATGGGGCCATCTTATGACACAGACTTTTGTTTGTCCATCTATTTTTTGTGTCAACTTCGTCGGTTCTGGCGGAGCATCCCGGTGGGTCCGGTGGTGGCTCGCGTCGGCGATGCTGTTCCGGTGGACCTTCTGCACGGCCTTCTTGAGCACGCCGAGCGAGGCGGCGGCCCCGAGATCGCCGTGGCCGGGGAGTCCTGCTCGCCGGCGGAACTAATCGATCGGGCTGACCGGCTCGCTGACAGGCTGATGCCCGGCGTGCCGGTCGCGGTTCGCGCCTCGGGCTCTCTCGACACGGTCGTCGCTGTCGTCGCGGCCCTGCGGGCGAAAGCGCCACTGGTCCCGATCGCCGATGACTCCGGAGCGAGCGAGAGAACTCACATCCTCGCCGACTCGGGGGCGCGGGCAATCCTCGGAGAGCACGGCTGGTCCGATGTCGACCTCCCCGTCGTCACGGAGCACTCGGGAGCGGTCGAACCCGATGATGGGTTCGCTCCGCTCGACGCGAGCCTTGTCGTATACACCTCGGGAACCACTGGACCGCCGAAGGGGGTGCTGCTCCCCGAGCCGTCGATCGCTGCCTGCCTCGACGGACTCCGCGATGCCTGGGCGTGGACACCTGAGGACCGCCTCGTCCACGGCCTACCGCTCTTCCATGTGCATGGACTCGTCCTTGGTGTTATCGGCGCGTTCCGCATCGGCTGCGGCCTGACTCACACCGGTCGCCCGACGCCGGAGGCGTACGCCGCAGCGCATGGAACCCTCTATTTCGGAGTGCCGACCGTCTGGTCACGTATCGCGGCTGACCCGGCAAGCGCTACGGCGCTGCGGAGCGCGCGTCTCCTGGTGTCGGGTTCGGCGCCTCTTCCGGTCGCCGTCTTCGAGCGGCTGCGGGAACTCACCGGTTCGGCGCCCGTCGAGCGGTATGGCATGACCGAGACGCTCATCACCCTCAGCACTCGGGCCGATGGGGAGCGTCGACCGGGTTCGGTTGGGCTTCCGCTCGCGGGTGTCGAGACACGCCTTCGGGGTGACGATGGAGATCTCATCGAGCCGGATGATGTGACGATCGGCGCGCTGGAGGTGAGAGGCTCGACGGTCGGAGGTGGGTATCTCGGTCGGCCCGAGGCGACCGCCACGAGCGTGACCGCTGATGGCTGGTTCCAGACCGGCGACTCGGCGGTGATCGGTGAGGATGGCTTCCATCGCATCGTTGGGCGAACCTCGCTTGATGTGATCAAGAGCGGCGGATTCAAGGTTGGGGCCGGTGAGATCGAGGCGGTCATCGCCGCGCAACCGGGTGTCAACGAGGTCGCTGTTGTCGGGGTTCCTGATGCCGATCTGGGGGAGCGCATCGTCGCCTTCGTCGTGGGTGATGTCGACGCGGGTCGTCTCATAGATCTGGTCGCCGAGACGCTCTCGGTTCATAAGCGTCCACGGGAGATTCGCTCGGTTGATGCCCTTCCCCGTAACGCGTTGGGAAAGGTGCAAAAGGCCCGTCTGCGTGAGTCGTGAGTGTCGGTGGTCTTATTTGAACAGAATTTGGTTTAGAGTGCGCGGAGGGCATCAGCCCGCCGAATCAGGGAGGGATTCCATGAAGAAGATGTTCGCGTTGGCCGCGGTTGGCGCTCTCACATTCAGCGCGTGCGGGTCTGACGACACCGCCGAACTCGAGGCGCAGATCGAAGAACTTGAGGCGCAACTCGACGAGGCAGAGGCTGATGAGGGGGAATCCTCTGCAACGGATTCCGATGCGTCGACGACGGAGAGCGACGACGACGGCAGCGTTGAGGTCGAGAGTGACGATTCCGCCGACGACTCGGGCA
>JAFMMJ010000065.1 GCA_017859785.1 Ilumatobacteraceae bacterium | reverse complement strand
GGCTCACTCGATGCGCAAACCGGAGATGGCGCGCGAGATCACCAACTGCTGAATCTCGGACGTCCCCTCGAAGATCGTGTGGATCTTCGCGTCACGATGCCACCGCTCCACCGGATACTCGCGCGTGTAGCCGTAGCCACCGAGGATCTGGATCGCCTCCTCGGTGACACGCACCGCGACCTCCGACGCCTTCCACTTGCTCATCGACCCCTCGGCGTTCGTGAAGCCACCGTTCCGCGCCAACCAGGCCGCGCGCCAGATCAGCAAACGGCTCGCGTCAATCTCGGTGATCATGTTCGCCAACTTGAACGCGATCGCCTGATTCATGATGATCGGCTTGCCGAAGGCCTGACGCTCCTTGGCGTACTGCAGCGAGTACTCGTACGCGGCCCGAGCGATGCCGAGAGCCTGCGCCCCGACCGTCGGACGAGTCGCCTCGAACGTCGACATCGCGGGCTGCTTCTGCCCGGTCGAGCCCTGCTCGCGAGCCCGCGCCAACTTGGCGTCGAGACGCTCCTTGCCACCGAGGAGGCATGACCCGGGCACCCGGACATCGTCGAGGACAACCTCAGCGGTGTGGCTGGCACGGATGCCGTGCTTCATGTACTTCTGACCTTGCGAGAGCCCCTTCGTGCCCGGGGGGATCACGAACGAGGCTTGGCCGCGGCCGCGTAGTTCGGGGTCGACGGCAGCCACCACAACGTGCACATCGGCGATCCCGCCGTTGGTGATCCACGCCTTGGTGCCGTTGAGCACCCATTCGTCGTTCGCCTCGTCGTAGACGGCGCGGGTGCGCAGGTTCGAGACGTCGCTACCGGCGTCAGGTTCGCTGACACAGAACGCGCCGAGCATCACCTTGTTCGCATCGCCGTAGCACTGCGGCACCCACTCCATGACCTGCTCCGGTGTGCCGATACCGGCGATCCCGGCAGCCGCGAGACCCGACCCCATGATCGCCATCCCAAGGCCCGCGTCGCCCCAGAAGATCTCCTCAACCGCGACCGGCAGGGTGAGCCCCGACCGGTCCTGCATCGCGTTCATGAGGAACTCCCAGCCGTAGAGGCCGATCTTCGCCGCCTCCTCCACGATGGGGTAGGGGAACTCCTCGCGCTCATCCCACTCGTGAGCGGCCGGTCGCATGACGTCCTCGGCGAAGCCGTGGGTCCAGTCGCGGATCTGCTGCTGCTCGTCGTTGAGGGCTAGGGAGAAATCGCTCATCCCGACAAGTTACCGATGGGTAAGTCGGCAAGCCACCCGACCCCGAATCATCCCAGGACGGCTAAACCGAGCAGCGCCGGGGCAACCGTCTCGATGATCAACTTCGCTCCGGGCCGGTACACGTGCACCCCATCCCACCGGTAATCGAGATCGGTCGCGATCGTCTCGTCGGCACACCAAGCATCGGGGCCCTCCACGAACGTCACTCCATCGGTCGCCTCCGCGTAACCAGCGAGAACCGAGTTGAGATGAGCGACACGGGCGTCATCGCCACGCTCGGGAAGCGCCGGCACGCCAGCCCCATCCACATCTACGGGACGCATACACGCCACCTCCAAGAGCGCGACGGTCGCCCCAACGTCAAGCACGCGTGAGACAGCAGCCCCAAGACGCTCGACAAAAATCGCGTTCCACTCAAGGGAGGCGAACGGTCGAGCAACCCCGTCCACCTCGAGATCGAGCACATCCCAGGCGCCGAGCACGACGAGCGCGACACCCCCCGCGCTGGCGCGACGTTCCCAACGGTCGAGCACTCCCTCGCACATGGCCATGTCGAGAGCGAAGGGAAGGCTCGACCGGACGATTCCGGACTCATGAATCGAGCAACCGTCAGATGACCCGTCCACGACATCGAAGTACTCCTCGATCCCCGACGGGAGGTTGACCGCGAGCGACCCAGCCTGAGAGTCACCGAGGATCACAAGACGCACCGGCTCCTCGGGGAGCACCAGAGGGATCGTCGTGGACGGCACGGGAAGAGTCGTCGTGGGAGCAACATCGTCGACTGGGTCACCCACAGTCGTCCGAGTCGGGGCCAACCCGGAAGGTGTTGACTCAACCGGCTCCTCGTCGACGGCCGTGGTCACCGACGCACCCGTTGGCTCATCGACCGCGACCGCGTCGACCTGGTCCACACCACCGAGCACGAACTCCTGCTCCACCCCACCGACCGAGGCATCGAACTCGTCGACCGCGGCGACCGCAACCGACAGCGAGACCACGGACACCATCCCGATCGCGACCACCGCCCGACGACCAGGAGCGCGCCGCTTCCACCAGCGTCCGAGTAGCCCCGAGCGCATCGGCACCTCGACCGTCCGATACGCCACCTCGGAGAGGACCACCGTGACCGCCGAACCGAGAAGGAAGGGCCCAAGCCCACCGTTCGTCGCTCCCACCACCACGAACACCGGCCAGTGCCACAGGTAAAGCCCGTACGACCGTCGACCCACCGCCACGATCCAACGGTTCCCGAGAACGGCCCGCGCTCCCGACGCCGCAGGATGGACCACCACCCCGATCGCCACCAGACTCGCGATCGCGGTGGCCGCCAACACCCACGGATACATGTATCCCGCCGTGAGGTCGGCACCGATGAACGCCGAGATAAGCACCCCGATCGAGATGCCGAGCGTGAGGTCAAGCGGGCGAGACGGCAACCGCTCAAGCCCCGGACGCCGCCAGGGGCGCCAGGCGAACGCCGCAGCCGCGCCAAGGAGCAGCCCACTCGCCCTTGTCGGCGTCGACAGATAGGCGAAGTTGATGCGGTCGGCTCCCGAGACCGGCCATCCCATCGGCGACGCGCCGCCCCTCAGCACCCACCAGGCGAGGACGTAGGAGACGACCGCGCCGACCGCGATCAGACGGGCCCGACGGCGGTCCGACCGGGTCCGCCGCATCAGCCAGATGAACACCAGCGGCCACACGACATACCACTGCTCCTCCACCGCCAGGCTCCACAAATGCCGAAGTAGTGGTGGATCCGCCGAAGCGAAGTAGGGCACGTCGCCGAGGATCTGCCCCCAGTTCGCGAGATAGCTCACGGCCCACACCAGGTCGCCCCGCATCTGCGACGCCTGCTCCGGCGACCCCCAGATCAGCGCCCACACCGTCGTAGCGGTCAGCACCACAGCGAGCGCAGGAAGCAATCGTCGAGCGCGCCGAACCCAGAACGACCGGAGCGAGATGCCCGCCGCACGTTCATGCTCCTCCAGCAGAAGGGTCGTGATGAGATACCCCGACACCACGAAGAAGACCTCGACGCCAAGGAAGCCACCGTGGAATGTCGAGAATCCGGCGTGATACGCGATGACAGCGAGCACCGAGAGACCTCGGAGGCCGTCGAGCCCCGGCTGTTGACCCATACGGGTCGGCGCACCCGTCGGTGCTGTCACCGATCAGCGCCTGACCGTGGTGCCATCACGCGTCGTCTCGACGGTCCAACCCGCCTCCTGCAACTCGGCGCGAATGGCGTCGGCCGTCGCGAAGTCGCGAGCCGCCCGAGCCGAGTCGAGTTGGGCCGCTGCGGCGAGCACCTCGTCGGGCACCTCGACCGCGACCGCGAGTCGGAGGCCGACGGCCGAGAGCATCGCCGACACCGCGGCGGCCAACGGAGCAGCCGAGGCCGCATCCCCAGCGTCGAGAGCCACGTTCGCTCGCCGCACCGTGTCGAAGACGAGGGCCATCGCGGTTGGCGTGTCGAGGTCGTCGTCCATCGCTGAACGGAACCGGTCGATCACCTCGACGTCCGGATCCACCGCGTCGAGAACCTCAGCGCGACGACCGAAAGCGTCGAGCCCGGCGAGCGCGCGGCCCGCTCCCTCGAGCCCATCGGCCGAGATACTCACCGGTGACCGGTAATGCGACTGAAGCAGCACCATCCGGTAGGCGCGCGGATCGAAAGCCTCAATGAGGTCGAGCAGGTTCGACACGTTGCCGAGCGACTTCGACATCTTCTCGCCCTCGGCATCGACCACGAAACCGTTGTGCATCCAGTGACGGGCGAACTCGCGACCAAGGGCGACCGCCTGAGCGCGCTCGTTCTCGTGGTGCGGGAACCGAAGGTCCTGACCACCGCAATGCAGATCGAAACCGTCACCTAAGAGATCGAGGCTCATCACCACGCACTCCGAGTGCCACCCGGGTCGACCCTCACCCCATGGAGAGGGCCACGACGGCTCGCCCGGCTTAGAGAACTTCCAGAGCGCGAAGTCCGCCGGATGCCGCTTGCCCGCAGCCCCGAGCACCTCGCGATCACCACCGCCCGCCATCATCTCGTCAAGCGACTGATGGGCGAGAAGGCCATAATCGGGCACCGAGGCGACCGACAGGTACACCCCGTCGTCGGTCGCGTACGCGGCCCCCTGATCGACGAGCTCCCCGATCATCTCCACCATCCGATCGACGAACTCGGTGGCATGGGGAACGTCCGTCGGGCGGAGCACATCGATGCCCTCCATCGCGGTGAACCACACCCGCTCGCAGCGATCGGTGATCTCGGTCCACTCCCGACCCTCACGTTCGGCCCGATCGATGATCTTGTCGTCGATATCGGTGATGTTCGACACCAGGCGAACGCTCAGACCACTCCACTCCAGATACCGACGAAGGATGTCGTACACGAGGGTGGCTCGACCGTGGCCGAGATGCGGTGGGCCATAGACGGTCGGACCGCAGAGGTAGATGCTCACCTCGCCAGGCACCCGGAGCCGCAACTCGCGAACCTCCCGGGTCGCTGTGTCGTAGAGGTTGAGCATCCTCCAAGACTACGACGACCACCCCTGAGGCGGTCGACGACCCACAACCCGCTGATACGAGCCAGATCGGGTGAGCCCCGAGCGCAACCCGTAGCCTTGTCCGACGTGGTGACCGTCCCCGACAAACCCTCCCTCGACGGCATCGAGGCGCGCTGGGCCGACACCTGGGATCGCGAGGAGATCCACCGCTTCGACCGGTCGCGCGACCGCGACGGTGTCTTCGCCATCGACACACCCCCGCCGACCGTCTCCGGCTCCCTGCACATGGGGCACGTCTTCTCCTACACCCACACCGACGCGATCGCTCGCTATCAACGGATGACCGGCAAGTCGGTCTTCTATCCCATGGGTTGGGACGACAACGGGCTCCCCACCGAACGTCGCGTGCAGAACTACTTCGGTGTTCGCTGCGACCCAAGCCAGCCCTACATCGCGGACTTCGATCCCCCATTCCGAGGCGACCCCCCGAAAGACCACCGCGCTGTTCCCATCTCCCGACCGAACTTCCTCGAGCTCTGCGACGAGCTCGTCGAACTCGACGAGAAGGTCTTCGAGGAACTGTTCCGACGACTCGGGCTCTCCGTCGACTGGTCCCTGCTGTACGCCACGATCGACGAGCGCAGCCGTCGGGTCAGCCAACGCGCCTTCCTTCGGAACCTCGCCCGCGGCGAGGCGTACAGCCAAGAGGCCCCGACCCTCTGGGATGTCGACTTCCAGACCGCCGTTGCCCAGGCCGAGATGGAAGACCGCGACCGACCGGGCGCCTACCACCGCCTCGCCTTCCACCGCAGCGACGGCTCCGGCGACGTCGAGATCGCCACCACGCGCCCCGAACTCCTCGCCGCCTGCGTCGCACTCGTCGCCCACCCCGATGACGAGCGCTTCGCTCCATTGTTCGGCACCACCGTGACGACGCCCCTCTACGGCGTCGAGGTGCCGATCGTCGCCCATCCCCTCGCCCAGCCCGACAAAGGCACCGGCATCGCCATGATCTGCACCTTCGGCGACGTCACCGACGTCATCTGGTGGCGCGAGCTGCAGTTGCCGATGCGCGCGATCATCTCCCGAAGCGGTCGGATCGTCACCGAGGCGCCGGCAGGAGTCGATGCCGAGGCGTTCTCAACAATCGCCGGGCTCACCGTGAAGCAAGCGCAGCGCGCCGTGGTCGAGCAGCTCACCGCCTCGGGCGAACTGCTCGGCGAACCGGAGCCGATCCAACACCCCGTGAAGTTCTACGAGCGCGGAGAGCGTCCCCTCGAGATCGTCACCAGCCGCCAGTGGTACATCCGCAACGGTGGCCGCGACAGCGACCTCCGATCGGCCCTCGTCGCTCGGGGCGAGGAGTTGACCTGGCACCCCACCCACATGCGCCACCGCTACGAGAACTGGGTCGAGGGGCTGAACGGCGACTGGTTGATCAGCCGGCAGCGCTTCTTTGGTGTGCCCTTCCCCGTCTGGTATCCGGTCGACGCCGACGGCGAACCCGATCACGACCATCCGATTATCCCTGACGAGGCCGACCTGCCGATCGACCCGTCCACCGACGTTCCCGCCGGCTACACCGCCGAGCAGCGCGACACGCCGGGCGGGTTCACCGGCGACCCGGACGTGCTCGACACCTGGGCCACGAGCTCCCTCAGCCCCCACATCGCGGGCTGCTGGGAGGATGACCCCGATCTGTTCTCCCGTGTGTTCCCCATGGACATGCGACCCCAAGGCCACGACATCATCCGCACCTGGTTGTTCTCATCGATGGTCCGATCGCACCACGAGCACGGATCGGTTCCATGGACGAACGCGGCGCTCTCGGGCTGGATCCTCGACCCCGATCGCAAGAAGATGTCGAAGTCGAAGGGCAACGTGGTCACGCCGATGGGACTGTTCGAGCAGTACGGCACCGACGCCGTCCGCTACTGGGCGGCCTCCGCCCGCCCCGGTGTCGACACCGCCTTCAGCGAGGAGCAGATGAAGGTCGGACGGAAACTCGCCACGAAGCTCCTCAACGTTTCGAAGTTCGTCCTCGGTATCTCATCTGGTGAGGGCGGCGCCGACGAGGTCGCTGATCCGGTCGACCGGGCGATGCTCGCTCGCCTCGATGCGGTCGTCGCTGAAGCGTCATCGGCCTTCGCCGCCTTCGATTACGCCCGCGCTCTCGAGCGCACCGAGTCGTTCTTCTGGTGGTTCACCGATGACTACGTGGAGTTGGTGAAGGGACGCGCCTACGGAAGCCGCGGCGACGCACCCGCCGCATCCGCGAAAGCGGCGCTCACCGTCGCCCTCGACACCCTGCAACGGCTGTTCGCTCCCTTCTTGCCCTTCGCTACCGAGGAGTGCTGGCGCTGGTGGCATTCGTCGAGCGTTCACACCGCCGATTGGCCCGCACCGAGCGGCGTCGGTGCGCGGCCCGAGCTCCTCGATCCTGTGCTCGAGGTGCTCGCGCGCGTTCGTCGCGCCAAAACCGAGGCGAAGGTGGGACAGCGGGCCGCGGTCGAGCATGTCGCGGTGACCGTTCCCGCCGATGTGGCTGATTGCCTCGAAGCCGGTCGGGGTGATCTGCTCGACGCGGGTTCGATCTCCACGATCGAAACCTCGACGGGTGACACACTGGACGTCGCGGTCCGACTCGCACCCAGCGAGTGACCGCGCAACCGACAGGAACGACACCCGTGGATCCCGCCCCCGAACCTCCCGACAGCGGAACGGACCGCTCACCGGGGAGGTCGTGGGCGCAGCGCCTCACCATCGGAGCCGCGATCGTCGGGGCCTTCGCCTGTTTCGCCTCAGCCGCGGTGCTGGCGACCGGCCGATGGGCGCTCTCCCAGCGGCAACTCGTCGTTATCGACGCCGGTCCGGCCGATGATCAGCCAGCCGGGGTGAATACGGCAGACGAGACCGACGACGCGACAACCGATGAGGGTGATCTGGACGCCGGTCCGATCCGGGTCGAGGAGGTCGATCCGATCAAACCCGATGCCGGTCTCGCCGAGCCAGAAGCCAGCAACTTCCTGCTCGCCGGCACCGATAACAACGCCTGCATCGACCCGAACTCTCCCTACGCGCCATTCCTGCTCGGCCGCGAGAACTTCGGAGAGCGGGCCGACGTCGTCATGGTCTGGCGGGTCAACCCCGACACCGGACAGGTCGCCGCACTCTCCCTTCAGCGCGACCTGTACGTGCGCATCGACGGGGGCCGGCGAGGCCGGATCAACGCCGCTTTCGACGCCTCCGACCCCAACAAGTTGATCAACACAGTCCGCGACAACTTCGGGATTCCGATCGACCATTACATCCAAGTCGACTTCTGCGCGTTCAAAAAGGTCGTGGATTCCGTCGACGGGGTCGGCGTCCCGTTCGCCCAGCGCGTGCGCGACCGCGCCACCGGCCTCGAGATCGACACCACCGGTTGCGTCAACCTCGACGGAGACACCGCCCTCGCCTACGTGCGCTCTCGCAAACTGCAATACGAGCGACCCGTCGACAGTGGCAACTGGATCATGGATCCGACGTCCGACTACGGCCGCGTCGCCCGACAGCAGGACTTCATCCGCCGCACCATCGACAAAGCGGTGTCCAACGCCCTCTACCGACCCGATGTGGCCCAGGCTCTCATCAGCGCGAACGCCGAGTACGTCATCACCGACTCCGATCTCACCGTCTCAACACTGCTCGCCTTCGGCAACGCCCTTCGCGGGGTGGACACCTCCTCGATCGGGTCATATCAGGTGACCTCCACCGGCCGGAACGTCGGCGGGCAGGCGGTGCTGATTCCACAACTCGACAACGCCGAGATGCAAGCCATCCTCGCCCTCTTCCGCGGTGACACGACCCTCGACACCAGCCCCGTATCTCTCGACGAGGTCGACGCTCCCCCGCTTGAGGCCGAGCCCGGACCCTCCACGGCAGTTGAGCCGACACCCGAACCCGCGATCGTCGGCGGCCCCGCCGGAGAGTCAGGCCTCCTGCAGCTCCTGCTGCCGATCCTGCTCGAACAGGCATCTCCCGCTCAGACCGACCCCCCGGCTGACAACACGATCGGTTGGGTTCCCGACCCGCTGGTCACCTGCGACTGAACGCGCCGTCGAGGGCAGACACGACGTCGCGCGGCCCCTCCAGCAGGAACAGCCGGGCGTCGACCGCGCGGGCGAGACCCATCGCAGCATCGTGGTCCGCCGAGGGAGCGAGAATCGCCAGTTCGGGTACCGCCGCCGCCGCGGACTCGACCCCGGCAAGATCGGTGGCCCGACAGTCCGACAGCAGGATCGTCAGATGTCGACCCGCCGGCGCCGCGTCGGCCACAGCGAGAGCGGCGTCAAGACCACCCCGAAGGTCGGTGGTGCCATGACCTCG
>JAFMMJ010000064.1 GCA_017859785.1 Ilumatobacteraceae bacterium | reverse complement strand
GCGAGGGTGTCCTGACGGGCGTCGCAGCCGCTCCCGTTGGTGTCTCGCCAGTGTGAGAAGAGCGACCGGTCATAGCCGTTTCGTGAACCCTCCGCGGCGACGGTGAGGGCTCCGAGCAGGCCCGAGGCAGGATCAGGGGCGGGGGCTGCGGATGGCGTTGAGGTCGAGGTGAAGGCCGGTGTCGACACGGTCGTCGTCGATGGCGACGGCGGCAACGACTCAGCGTTGACCGCTGACTCCTCCGAGACCTCCCCGACCACCTCCTCGGCTGCATCCGACGCGATCGGTTCATCGTCAGAGCGGACATCGGTGGTCACCGCCGCGACGACGTCGGCGTCCCGTTCGACCTCGGGAGCGGAGTCGCCCGACGTCGAGCATCCGGCGGCGGCGACGGATGCGAGGAGGACCGCGAAGGTCGATCGGAAGCGCGACACGCGGGGCGCGGCCACCTCCTGAACCTAAGTGACACCCTCCGAGTGGGCAAGCCCTCGGCCGAGCAGGTCCCCCCGGAGGGTGAGTCGGTCGAGCCCGAGGAGCACGAGGAGAAGGACCGGCACACACCAGAACGCCGCTCCAACATCGGCCACCTGCCGCAGACCGCCGACAAGCGCCGGTGATGCGAGCAGCGCGGCTCCCGACGCCAAACCCGCCCGGTCGCTGCCAAGGTCCGCGTCGCCGGGAAAGCGCGCGAGCAGTCGGCCAACGGCCACCGGATAGAGAAGGGCTACGCCGATACCGGCGAGCGCGATACCGATGATCGCGACGCCCGGCCCCGGCGCCATCCGAAGCACGCCGAACCCGCCGCCGATCACCACCAGGTTCACGGTGAGCCGGGGGCCGACCCGCTTTCTGATCGGCGCCGACGAGAAGCGGCCGACTGCCATGCCAATGGCGAACGCGGCCGTGCCGAGCGCCGCGGTGGAGGCCTCAGCTCCGAGCTCTTCCACGAGGAACGTCGCCGAGAAGTAGACGAACACGAACTCGACCACGATCCCGATGGTCAGCAAGGTCCAAGCGTCAAGCCAGGGGCCACTCACAACAGGAGCGCGGACCGGCGCCGGAATCTCGGCTGCGTTCGCGGGCCGTTGCTCGCGAAGGGTCGCGATGAGCGCGGAGAGACCGACAACGGGCACCGCGACCAGACCAATCCTCCATCCGAGACCGATCCACATGGCGAGACCAACGCAGGTGGGTCCGGACACGCTCGCGATACTCGACCAGGCGTTCGCGCGAGTGATCGCGCGCTCGCGCTCAACGACCTGATCAATGGCGTACTCACCGACGATCGCCCCGGGCAGCACCCGGATGAGCGAGGCGGCGGCCAGCCCGAGAAGAGCCGCCACCGGCAGAGCGATCATTCCTCGGCCCGCCAGCACGAGGGCAACCATTGCGAGCACGGTGAGAACCGCTCCTTCTCTCAGCACCGAAGCGCTGCCGGCGCGCCGGGCGCGGGCTCTCGCGAGCCCGGTTGCCGAGAAGAACAGCAGGCCGGCACCTGGGGCGAGGGCCACGAGATCGGCCGACTGTCCGACGCTCTCGCGAAGCCTCGGCAGGACCGCGCCGATGCCACTCAGCACCCATCCGAGGAGGCCATAGGTGAGGATGCAGCCGATGCCGAACCGGGTGGTGCGTGCGGTTCGCTCCCGCTCGGTTGGCACGGCGGAACACTAGGGCCAGAAGCTTCGCTCAGACGGTCTCCGCGAAGGCCATTTCGACCTCCCACCGGGCAATAGTCTCCGCCCGTGAGGTTCCGTCAACCCCTCGGTCTGTTGTTCGCCGAGGGTGACAGCGGACGTGATATCGCCCGGCTGGCCGGGGTCGAGGGATTCACCCGAGCACTGACCGTCGGCACAGTTCCAATCGCGGCGCTCGCGGCCCTCGGGTCGACGATGGCGGTGTCGGTGTACTTCACGATCGGATCAGCTTGCGCGATTCTCGCGACGCTCGGTGTCGCCCCCGCCGAACGCCGTTTCGCACGACGGTGGATCGTGTCCGGGGCGATCGGTTTCGTCTTCCTGAGCTCGGCGCTCTTCGCCTATGGGCCGACCTGGTCGATTCCGCTCGCGATCGCTTTGCGGGCCGCCCAGGCGTCGGTCTTCGCCGTCACCATGTCGCTCTACATCATGGACAACATCGGCAAGCAGGCGATGCCGAAGGTGGAGAGTCATCGCGCGGTCTACCTCGCGGTTGCCTGGCTCTCCGGTCCCGCCATTGGCACGTGGCTCTGGGGATCAGGTTTCGAGGACGCGCCGTTTCTTCTCTCGATGCTCTTCGCGCTCGTGCTCCTCGCCTACCACTGGCGGCTTCGCTTCACCCGAAACGCGATCCTCGCGACCGCGACACGACAGGCCCCAAGTCCCGCGGCGAACATCAAGCGGTTCCTCGAGCAGCGCTACCTACGAGTCGCAGGCCTCATCAGCGGCGCGCGAAGTGTGCTGTGGGGCGTGGTGTTCATCTACGGGCCGATCTACGTGGTCGAGGCCGGTCTTGACGAATGGGTCGCAGGCGCCTTCCTGTCGGCCGCGAGCGCTCTCTTGCTACTCAGCCCGCTGATCTATCGGGCTTCGCTCAGATGGGGTGTCCGTCGGCTGATCACCCTCGCCTTCACGATCTCGACGGGTGCGCTGATTTGGCTCGGCATCATCGGCGATGCCCAGCCGATCGGCATCGTGCCCTGGATGATCGTCTCGACGGGGGGCGCCATGCTCGATGTGCTCGGGAACATTCCGTTCATGCGACTCGTGCGACCACGGGAGCGACCTGAAATGACCTCGGTGCTCACCGTCGGCCGGGACATCTCCTTTGTCCTCACGCCGGGACTCGCCGCGATCGTGCTGATCTTCGGTCCGATCTGGTTGCTCTACCTGGTCGTCGCAGCCGGCATGGCAGCGACAGCAGCGGCGACTCGGTCACTGCCGCGGCGAATCTAACCCGAGCACCTCGGCGATCTCATCGACGGATCTGATCCACGCTTCGCCCCCCGGACCGTCACCGTCGCCGACGAAGATGAACGGAGCGCCTGCCGACCGCGCCGTCGCGAAGTCGTGGCGGCTATCGCCGACCATCACGATCGATCCGACGTCGATACCCCAGCCGTCCGCCATGTCGGTCAGCACCCTCGGATCCGGTTTCGCGACCGAGTCGTCTCCGCAATTGACGACGTCGACGAGTTCGATCAGGCCGAGCCCGTCGAGATCAGCGAGCGTTCGCGATCGGTCATCGGCCGTCGCCACACCGATCCGCATCCCACACTCGCGAAGCACCCTGATCGTGCGAGCAGGATGGCCAAGCGCCGCGAGAGCGCCCATCGGCGCCGAGACGTACGCGGATGCGACGGCTACCTCCGACGCCCTCCGATCATGCCCTGAAGCGCACAGGGTCTCGATGATCACCGACCGGACATCGGCGCCGGTTCCCGCCGCCGCGACACCGTGAGCGACCAACGCCGACGGCCCAACTCCGAGAGCCGCGAGGATCTCGGCGCGTAGTGACGGGGCAGCGAGTTCGGTGAGTGCCGCGTCGACGAGCGCCGTGAAGAAGGCCACCCAGCGGGTGTCGAGATCGAGCAGCGTGCCGTCTTTGTCGAAGACGAAGGCGCGCGCATCCTTGACCACCTGAGGCACCTCGGCGAGCCGCGGGATCATGTCAGTCGGTTCGCATCGTCTCGGTATTGCCGTCCACCGATATCACCTGACCAGAAATCATCGAGGCGCGAGGCGATGCGAGGAAGGCAACCGTATTCGCGATCTCACGGGCGTCGATGAACGATCTCATCGACACCTGACGTTCGAATCCCCGGCGGATCTCCTCCTCGGACCGCCCGCTCGCCTCCGCCTCCAGTCGAATCACATTGTCCATCCGCGGACCCGAGATCGACCCAGGACAAATGACGTTCGCGCGAACTCCCGCTTCGCCGACCTCCATCGCGATGGTCTTGGTGAGGCCGATCACCGCCCACTTCGAGGCGGCGTAGGCACTCCGATACGGGAAGCCATACAGGCCGGCGGTCGAGGAGATGTTCACGATGCACCCCGAACGCGCCGCCACCATGGGTGGAACAGCGTGGCGTGTCGTGCGCACCATGGAGGTGAGGTTGACATCAAGACACGCTGTCACCTCCTCGGGATCGAGGGTTTCGATCCGACCCGCTGGGCCCGCGACCCCAGCGTTGTTGACGAGCAGATCGACGCCGCCGAGCACGCCGATGGCGCGCTCCATGAAACCGTCGATCGAGGGTGTAGACGCGACGTCGGCGATTCGCGCCTCAACCCCGCTCACCCCGCCGACGGAGGCGACGGCATCGGCATCGACATCGCAGGTGATGACGCGAGCACCCTCCTCAGCAAGGAGCTCGACGATGGCTCGTCCGATGCCGGCACCACCAGCGGTGACGATGGCCCGCAGCCCGACGAGGGACCCGGTCACCGGGTGTCGCCTGCCGATGCCGCCCTCAGCAAGGCGATGGTGTTTCGGAGCTCGTCCATCTCGAGGTAGCACCCCATGAGGTGGCGACGCTCCCCCGGCTGCAGTGTGAAGGCGGTTCGTCCATGCAGAAGTCGATGGTTGTCGAAGATCACCAACTCGCCGGGTCGCAATCCCACGTGGATCTGGTTGGCCGGATCGTCGACGATCTCACCCCAGCGGCGCACAGCGGCGTAGAGATCAGCGGTGTCCTTCGCCGCGACTCTGGGCGCGCCGACAAGGTCGGGGGCTCGGCGCACGATCGCGTAGCGACCTGCGTTATCGAGACCGACGAGAGGACCTCCACCGCTCAGCCGCACCTTTGACCGGAGATACGGGTAGTCGAAGTGGACTGAGGTGAGCAGCTCCCACGCCCGCTCGTTCTCCTCGCGCAGCATCTCAGCCATGGAGTAGCCGTCCACGAAGGTTGATGCTCCCCCTTCTGATGACACGGAGATGGCGAGGTTCAGCTGCACGCCGGCCGGCTGTTCCCGGTAGGGCAGGTCGGTATGCATCCGGAGCATGTGCATGCTCTCGACCTCGCTGACCGGGTCGACGGATGCCTCGAACGACCATGTCGGGCCGTAGTTGGTCATTTGGATCTGTCCGATGAGTCCGGCCGTGTCACGCAGGCCGCTCTCGGAGGGTTCGACCCCGGTGACCACGACCGCGCCGTCGGCGGTGAATCGCTCCAGCATCGCGAGCACCGACGCGTCGTCGCGGAGATCTGAACGCTCAAACGTCGCGAAAGACCCAATCGGCCAACGGGTCCGACCGCTCATCGGGCCATCGGACTCGGGTTCCATTTGGCCAACGAGCTCTCCGACCCCGGCGGTCCAGTGGTGCCCGTCGCTGAACACCAGGGTGAGGTCGTGAGCATCGGTGACCGAGGCCTCGCGGATCACCGTCTTCGGATCGAGCGCGGCCTGGTCGAGCAGCCGCTCGTTGGTGGTCGACCGGCGGCAGTCGGCGCAGTCGCAACGGTCGCGAAGCCACATCGCGTGGGCCTGCAGCGTGGCATGTCCAGGTCGGATGATCGTGAGAACGGATCCAGCCTCGTCGACGCTGATCGTGGTGGATGTCGATGCGCTCATCGCAAATCCCTTCTGTGGCTGGAGTTTCGATCGCTTGAGAAGATCTCGCTGTCATTCTCAAGCGCGACAAGTCGATCACGGGTGTGGAAGTGAGTGGCGTCGCACCACATCTCCGACGTGGTCCGCACTTCGGCTCGGTGGCCGGCCCAATCGATCGACCAGGTCCGCTCACAGGTGACTCGCGCGCTGAGTGGGTCACCGCGAACGATCTCCCATCGGTCGAGCGCGGTCGACGTCATCGTCGTTCCCAACTCGTCGAGCACGAGGTCGCCGGTCGCGCTGTCGTCGATGATGGCGACGCGACCGGATCCGAGGTCCTCGGTCATCGTCCGCTCTTGACGTGCCCCTCCGGTCACCCGAGCGGTTACCTCAGATGCCTCGGCCGGTTCGAAGACCGGTTCCGCGAGTCCTGCTGGATCGTTCCGCACCGGGAGGACAAGGGCGCTCTGTCCCCCGACCTCGACGGTGAGCCGGACGTCCTCCGGCGTTGGCCACGCGAGGGGCCAGAGCGAGGTGCTGAGATCGAGGCGGAGCCGATGCCCGGCGGGAAGGTCGTGGGCGGTGAAATCGAGCTCGAAGGCGACGTCGATGAGTTCGCCGACGGGCACGGGGGTCGGCTCAGCATCGGAGTCCCGATGGCACAAGTTGAGCAGTCCTCGGCTGATCTGGAGGGTGGTTCCGTCGGGGGCAACATCGCTGAGACGCGCGGCAACCTGAGCAACGGGGCGATCGACCGCGAGGCGAAGCTCAACACGTGGGAATCCCACCACGGTCGTCGCGGAGGTGGCGTCGCCGACGAAGCTGAAGGCCGGTGGTTCCTCGAGGCGTTGATCCGAGGGCAACTGTCCGGGTTGCGCGTATCCCCACCAACTCCCCTGGCGAACACCGACCGTGACTTCGTTCGATCCTTCGATGACGACTCCCGGTTCGCCTGACGAGCCGAGCACACCGTCGCCGAGTGCCAGACGCCGCTCGACGATTCCCGGTGAGGGCCATGCCGACTCCGACACCCATCGGCCGGGATGCTCGGTGCGGGCGGGGTCCGGGGTGATCGACTCCTGCACCCAGACGCGAAGCGGGTCCTCCCACGAGGCGCGCTGTGGGGGCGCGGGGCGGGGGTCGAGGGCGAGATGCTCACCGAGGAAGTCAACGATCTCCTGCAGGAAACCGATGTTCGGACCGGGGATGCCGACGAGCGGGTAGTTGTGCGACCAGGGTCCGACGATGCCTCGAACGTCTCCATCTCGGGGCCCGACGCCCTCCATGAGACGCGCCACGGTGTCGGTGTAACCATCGGCGAGTCCCCCGACGATCAAGACCGGGCAGTCGAGCGCGGAGAAGTCGTCACAAATCGATCCGTGCCGCCAGAAGTCATCGCGGCGCTGGTGGGCGAGCCAGTCGTGAATGAATACCGGCGAACGCTCAAGCCGATCAATCCACTGCTCCCTCCAGCCATCGCCGACCACGGAGGGGGTCGGCGGACGAGCGTCAAAACACAGCATCGTTGCCGACCACGGCAACATGTCGGTGCCGAGAACGCAACCGCCCTTGTAGTGGACATCGGTGGCGTACCGGTCGACGGTCGAAGCGACGCTGACGACGGCGTCGACCCGCGATGTCGGACGAGCGGCGATCTGGAGACCGTTGAATCCGCCCCAGGAGATACCCATGATCGCGACGCGGCCGTTGCACCAGTCTTGGTCACGAATCCAGTCGACCAAGAACTCGCCATCGGCCAGTTCCTCCTCGAGGTACTCCCCCTCGAGGATTCCCTCAGAGTCGCCGGTGCCCCGAGCGTCGACCCGAACGCAGGCGAAGCCCATGCCAGCGAGGTAGTCGTGTTGGCGTTGGTCGCGGACGAGCGTGCCGTCGTCCTTCCGGTACGGGAGGTACTCGAGGATGGCCGGCGCGGGGAGTCCGCTTGCCGGATGCCGGATGGTCGCGCTCAGCCGCGTTCCATCAGGGACGGTGATCCAGATGTCGTCGATGCGCTCGACCGCGTACGGGAAGTCGGTTCGGATATGTGTCATCGTCGGCTCTCAGCCGGTGATCTCGACCGGCACGATGTTCGAGCCGGCACCGTCGACGAGATGACAGGCGACGAAGCGGCCCGGCGACACCTCTCGATACGCGGGCTCCTCCGATGCGCACCGCGCCTCCGCAAGCGGGCAGCGGGTCCGGAACACGCAACCGCTCGGCGCCTCTCGCGGGCTCGGAACATCTCCCTCGAGCAGAATTCGCTGACGTGCCCGTTCCTGCTTCGGGTTCGGCAAGGGAACCGCTGACAGCAGCGCCTGTGTGTACGGGTGCTGCGGATCCTCGAAGAGGGTCTCGGTCGCCCCAAGTTCAACGATCTTGCCGAGATACATGACGGCCACCCGATCCGAGATGTGGCGAACCATGGAGAGATCGTGGGCGATCATCAGATAGGTGAGGCCGAGCTCGTCCTGCAGGTCGGACATCAGGTTGACGACCTGAGCCTGGATGGACACGTCGAGAGCCGAGACGGGTTCATCGCCGACGACGAATTCGGGGTTGAGCGAGAGCGCCCTCGCGATGTTGATCCGTTGCCGCTGCCCGCCTGAGAACTCGTGGGGGAAGCGCTTGCGCCACTCGGGCTTCAGGCCGACGAGTTCCATGAGCTCGGTAACGCGGTCGTGGATGGCTGACCGGTCGCGGTCGAGGTGAATCGTCATCGGCTCGGCGATGATGTTGCCGATGGTGTGCCTCGGGTTGAACGAGGCGGCCGAATCTTGGAAGATCATTTGCATGTGCGGCCGCATGGCCCGCAGTTGGCGCCTCGACAGGCCGGTGAGGTCATGACCTCGGAACTCGACGTTGCCCGATGTCGCCGGGGTCAAGCCGAGGAGCGCGCGACCGGTGGTGGATTTCCCGCATCCGCTCTCCCCGACCAAACCAAGGGTCTCACCGCGAACGATGTCGAAGCTGATCCCGTCGACCGCTTTCACGGTTCCCCCGCTCACACGAAAATGCTTGCGGAGGTCACGAACCCGCATCACCGCGGTGTCGGACTGCTCTCCCACGGTCACTTCTCCTCCCGTCGCGCGACAACGGCGACCCCATCGCGCTGCCTCGACGCGTCGATGTCCCAGAAGCACGCCGCAGCGTGGTCAGGGGAGATCGATGTGAGACCAGGTCGCTCATGGGCGCAGCGGTCGATGGCGTGCGAGCAACGATCCGCGAAGGGGCAGAGCCGCAACTCGTGCTGGAGGCTGGGCGGCGTTCCAGGGATGGACGCGAGTCGGGTGCCAGCGAGTCCGGTGCCGGGGATCGAGGCGAGGAGCCCCCTCGTGTACGGATGTTGCGGGTTCTCAAACAGCTCGTCGACCCCCGCTGACTCGACGATGGTGCCGCCGTACATGACAAGCACGCGATCGGCGAGGCCGGCGACCACGCCGAGGTCGTGACTCACCCAGATGACGGCGAGGTCGCTCTCTGCCTGGAGTTCGCGCACGAGCGCCATGATCTGCGCCTGAACGGTGACGTCAAGGGCGGTGGTCGGCTCGTCGGCGATCATCAATCGCGGGCCAGCGGCAAGGGCGATGGCGATCATCACCCTCTGACGCAT
>JAFMMJ010000063.1 GCA_017859785.1 Ilumatobacteraceae bacterium | reverse complement strand
CGACGACGACGCGAGCACGAACACGAACGACATGGCAACGACCGGCCCGATCGCGAACCACGCCCGGCCGACCAACGAACGGCAACGAACCGACACCACACCACCCCGTTCCGCCCGAAAGCGGCTTAGTCGAGACCGGCGGAACGCATCCGCGAACGCAGCGACAACACCGAACGGGTGTGCAACTGCGAGACCCGGGACTCGGTGAGCCCGATCACCCCGCCGATCTCGGCGAGCGTCAACCCCTCGTCGTAGTAGAGGCCGAGCACGAGCCGCTCGCGCTCCGGCAACGAGCGGATCGCCGAACGCAGCCCCGCGCGAACCTCATCAGCCTCGAGGGCCGCCGTCGGTGTGTGCTCAGCATCCCCGTCCACGGCAACGGGCTCCAAACCGGCAGCGACGGCACGATCAAGCGGACCGACCGTCGTCGACGCGACCTCGGCCAACCACCGCTCGAGCTCATCGAGACCGACATCGAGGGACTCGGCCAACTCGGCGTCGCTCGGCGCGCGCCCATTGCGATGCTCGAAATCGGCGAGGGCCGCCTCGATACTGCGCGCCCGCGACCGGACCGTTCTCGGAACCCAGTCGAGCTGGCGAAGACCGTCGTAGATCGAGCCGCGGATACGCGGGCCAGCGAACGTCTCGAACTTCACGCCCTGATCGGGATCGAACCGCTCGATCGCATCGATCAGGCCGAACACCCCATACGAGATGAGGTCACCCGGATCGACCGACGACGGCAGGCCCGCGCCGACACGACCAGCGATGAACTTCACCAACGGTGAGTAGTGGACGATCAGGTGATCGCGCGAGGACATCTGGCGACGACGCAGCCAGCGATCCCAATGCATCGCCAACTCATCGGCCGGATCCATGACGCCAGGCCGAGCCCCCGGCGGAAGCGGCGGGGGCGGCGGTGGAGGTGGTGGCGGCGGAGGCGGGCAGCTCATGCTCGCGGATGGGAATCGCGATAGGCGGCGGCGAGCCGCTCCCGACTGACATGGGTGTAGCGCTGCGTGGTCGACACATCGGCATGACCGAGCAGCTCCTGCACGGCGCGCAGGTCGGCGCCTCCGTCGAGCAGATGCGTCGCGAAGGTGTGCCGAAGCGCATGAGGATGGGTCGGTGTCGGCGAACGTCGATCGAGGATTCGGCGCACATCGCGCGGCGTGAGACGGCGACCCCGCTCGTTGCCGAACAGCTCGTCACCGGTGACGACCTCTCGACGAAGACCAAGCCAACGGCGTAGCGCATCTACCGTCGGCTCCCCGAGAGGCACCAGACGCTCGCGCGACCCTTTGCCCCACACCCGAGCTGACCCCTCAGCGAGATCGAGCGCGTCGACATCGAGAGCGCAGAGTTCAGCCACACGCACACCTGAGCCGTAGAGCATCTCGAGCACCGCGTCGTCGCGGGCTCTCCGCCACTCCGGCTCATCCGGATCGATCGGGGGCTCCAGCAAACGCTCCAACTCATCGCGGTCGAGCACCCGCGGGAGCCTCGACTCACCGCCAGACACCTGCACCCCCGCCATCGGATCAGCGGTGAGGCGGCCCGTCTCGACCGTCCAGCGGAAGTAGCGACGCAACGCCGCCGCCTTCCGAGCGATCGATCGCCGCGCGTACTGCCGGGTGGAGAGATTCGCGACATAACGCCGCACCGAGGTGCGCGTCACCTCCTCGGGCGACGACACGCGCATACGCGCCACCCACTCGGCGAACAGGCGGAGATCAGTGCGATAGGCCTCACGGGTGCGGTCACTCAGCGAAGTCAACGAACCAATGAACTCATCGAGCGACCACCCCGACAGATCGGTCACCGTCGTGCCCGCCGCCTCAGGTTCGACGCCCGGCGCGCGGTCGTCGGGATCGCTCATGTCCCCGACGGTATTACGCCGTCACGGTGGGAGTCCGGACACGGCCACCTCCAACCATCCCGCCTCGTCAACCAGCCACCCGTTGCGCACCAACTCGGCCACCGCCAGCGCGACCGGCGCGACCCCAGCGCCCGAGCCCGACACCAACTGATCGAGGGACCTCGGGCCATCGCGACAAGCATCGAGCAACACCTGAGCGAGCGGCGACGATGGCCGCCGGCGAGGCGAGGCCACTCGGACCGGTGGTGTGATCGACAACACCTCGAGCACATCGTTCACCGAGGTGACCGGCGCGGCGCCGTCACGAAGCAGATGATTCGCTCCCTCCGACGCCGGTGATCGAGGAGACCCCGGAACCGCCATCACCTCGACGCCACGCTCTAAGGCCTCGCGGGCGGTTATGAGGCTTCCGCCGCTCGCACGACTCTCGACCACCACCAACACCTCACTCAGCGCCGCGATCACCCGATTGCGCAATGGGAAATGGAATGCCTCCGGCGGCGTGCCCGGCGGCCACTCCGAGATCACGAGATGCCCCTCGACGAGCCGGTCGAGCAGGTCGCGGTTCGATCTCGGATACGCGAGATCGGGCCCGTTGCCAAGCACCGCCACGGCGCGGCCAGGACCCGACCCCAGCACCCCTCGATGCGACGCCGTGTCGATGCCACGGGCGAGCCCTGACACCACCGACACCCCGGCCTCAGCGAGACGAGCACCGAGATCGGCCGCGGTCGCTCGGCCAGCCGCCGTCGCGTTCCGAGTGCCGACCACCCCGACCCGACGGTCGGCGAGCACCGACGAATCACCGCGGAAGAACAGCACCGCGGGCCGCTCCGGATCCGACATGAGCGCATCCGGATAGTCACCGTCGCCAGGCACCGTCACCGACACCCCCACCTCACGGCACCGAACCGCGCGCCGAGACGCCGACACGGTCGATGCCTGGGCTCGAAGACGCTCTCGCACATCGGCCCTCGGCTCGACCTCAGGCGACAACGGCCCACCCGAACGAATCCGCTCAAGCGCATCCACCGCATGGTGGACATCGAGGATCATCGCGAGACGCCGCCGAGACATCGACCGCAACCCCGCCAACACCGCCAACGCGCCGACCACCTCAGCGTCGAGAATCACGACACCACCCGACGATCGAACACCGAGCGCATCGACAGAGCCGCCGCCACCAAATCACCGTTCACCGACGCCGACTCGCAACCCGCGAGATCCGCCAAGGTGCGAGCCACTCGACGAACCCGGTGATAGCCACGGCCGGTCAACCGACCCCGTTCCATCTCGTCGCGCAACAAGCTGGTGGCCGCCTCATCGAGACGAGCCCACCGGTCGAGCGCCTCGCCGTCGAGATCGGCGTTCAACATCCCGCGGCTCTCGATCGCCCGAGCCCGCGCCCTCGCCACACGAGCCGCGACCTCCGCTGACGACTCGCCCCGCTCACCCGACAACAAATCACCCACCTCTGGACGACTCACCCGCACCCGCAGATCGAACCGGTCGAGCAGCGGCCCCGACAGACGCGACAAATACCGATGCCGCGACCGCTCATCGCAAGCGCACACCCCCGGCGCTCCCGCCTCGCCGCACGGACACGGATTCGTCGCGCCGACCAACTGGAACCTTGCCGGCATCGACACGTGATGGTTGACCCGACCGACCGACACACGACCCGTCTCGAGCGCCTCCCTCAAGGTGTCGAGCACTGCTGGCGCGAACTGACCCATCTCATCGAGGAACAGCACCCCGCCATGGGCGAGGGAGATCTCGCCGGGACGAACCATGTGCGACCCTCCGCCAACCAGCGCTGCTGAAGACGACGTGTGATGCGGAGCGCGGAACGGCGGCCGGACCACCAGCCCCGGCGACCCCACCCCGGCCGCTGACTGCACCATCGTGACCTCAAGCCCCGTCTCATGATCGAGATCGGGAAGCAACCCCGGCAGCCGACGCGCCAACATCGTCTTGCCAGCGCCCGGCGACCCAACGAAGAGCAGGTGATGACCACCAGCAGCGGCCACCTCGAGAGCGAGCCGCGCCACCGGCTGACCCCGCACATCAGCCAAGTCGTCCACAGGCGCCAGCGCCTCAGCGCGCCCGCCCACCGGCGCATCAGCAGCGCGCGACCACACCGCCCGACCAGCGAACACCTCCACCAACTCACCGAGCGAGGCCACTGAACGAACTTCGCCGCGCGACACCGCAGACGCCTCGCCAACACAGGCCGACGGGACCACCCACTCGAGCCCCGGATCGACCCCCACCATCGGCGCGACCCCCGCCACCGCCCGCACCGATCCGTCGAGACCCAACTCGCCGGCGAAGGCCCGGCCCGATAACGACTCCGGTTCGAGCTGCTCGGTCGCGGCCAACACACCGACCGCGATCGCGAGATCGAGACCCGACCCGCTCTTGCGATGAGTCGGCGGAGCCAGATTGACCGTGACCCGACGATCAGGCCACGACAGCCCACTCGACAACACCGCCGCCCGCACACGATCGCGGGCTTCGCGACACGATTCATCGGGCAAACCGAGCATGGTGAACGACGGAAGACCCGGGCCGACATGCACCTCGACCATCACCCGATGACCCCGCGCGCCGAGCACCGACGCGGAACACACACTGGCGATCACCGACCACCTCCGAGAACGACCCGACGCACACGAACAGCGCCGGGAACACAGGAGGCAACAACCTCGATCGACGACGAACCTAGACAGGGGGTGCGACGGTGACCCCGGGCCGGACATGAGGCATGCCACACTCGCCGTGATGACCCGACGGCTCCTCCTCATCGCCGCACTCACCGCGGCCTGCGGAGGCGGAACGAGTGGCGACGCGGTCGAGTTCTGCGACGCGCTCGCCGGATCACTCACCCTCGTGCGCGATCCCGTCATCACCACCGAAGCCGAAATCGACGAGGTGCTCCTCACCTACCGACTCCTCGGCGACCTCGCCCCACTCGAGATAGCCGACGACTGGCAGACCCTCATCACCAACATCGAGACCGCGTCAACTGTCGTTCCGAACGATCGAGACAGCGTCCAACGCGCCGTCCAACAGGCCTACGCCAGCGAACGCTCCGCCGTCGCCGTCGCCGATTGGGTGCGCACCCGATGCGGCTACGACATGGGTCCGGTGACCACCATCGCCCCGCAAGCCACCCCGACCCCCGCTGAACCCCCCGGGGTCAGCGACAGCTGAAACCGCGGTGAGAACTCAGACGATCTCGCCGCGACGCAGAATCACCTTGTCGACGAGGCCGTAATCGCGGGCCTCCTCCGCGGTGAACCACCGGTCGCGCTCGGAGTCCGCCTGAATCTGCGAGAACTCCTGACCCGAGTGCTGAGAGATCAACTCGGCCATCCGACGCTTCGTGTAGGCCAACTGCTCGGCCTGGATCGCGATATCGGCCGCTTGGCCCCGCAAACCGGCGAGCGGCTGATGCATCATCACCCTCGCGTTCGGCAGCGTGTACCGCTTGCCCGCGGCACCCGCGGTCAACAAAAACTGACCCATCGACGCGGCAAGACCGAGACACACCGTCGCCACATCGCAACTGACGAACTGCATCGTGTCGTAGATCGCCATACCGGCCGTCACCGACCCGCCCGGCGAGTTGATGTACAGCCAGATGTCAGAATCCGGATCCTCGCCCTCGAGATAGAGGAGCTGGGCGCAGATCTGGTTTGCGATGTCGTCGTTCACATCGGACCCGAGCAACACCACCCGGTTCTTCAACAGCCGGTTGAAGACATCGCTCCGCGGATCAAAACCACCCTCGAGCGCCTGCGGGAACTGCGTCACATCGGCCATGGGGCGCAGGCTACCGGCCACCTCCGCCGGCGGCCTCACGCTCCCGAACGGTCGACACCCGAAGCGATCACCGCCACCGGACCCGACTGCGCACCCTCCACGAGCGCCGCGACACCCGCGGCCCCCGTCGGCGACACCCGCAAACCGGCCGACCGGGCCACCTCAACCGCCTCCACCACCGAGGCCTCCGACACCACCACCGGACGACCACCACTCACCCGCATCGCTTCCAACACCGCCAACCAGTCATAGGTCTCATCATCGAGAATGCCGTCGGCCAACGAATGAGGCTCCTCCCACGGCGTCATCACCTCCGCCCAGCGCGACGCCGGATCCGCGTCGTCGCCAACCGCGGTCACCGCCCGCTCAAGCGGAGCGCAGCCCTCGGCCTGCACCGCCAACAACGACACCGACCCACCGAGACCCTGAGCAGCACACGACGCCAACGCCCCACCACCCACCTGCACCACCAACTCCGACACCGGCGCACCGACCGCCGCCATCTCCCAACCGATCGTCCGACCACCATCGAGACACCACGCGTTCACCGGGCCCTGCACGCTGAACGGCACCGAGCCGGCCGCCACCGCCGAACGGAAACCGGCCATCGCCGGATCACCCGGAGGGTCACCCGCCGCCCGCTCACACCGATGCACCGACGCTCCGAGCGCGTCCATCGCCGAACCGAACGCCGGGTCCATCCAGGTCGGCACGAACACCTCGATCGGCCACGACTCGCGAGCCGCCAACGTCGACGCCGCCAACGCCGCGTTCCCACACGACGAGATCGCCAACGGCGGCCGCTCAGCGAGCAGACCGAGCTCCTCGGCGACGCGCAGATGCAACATCACCGACACCAGATGCCGAGCCTTATGCGACCCCGCCAATTGGCCCGTCTCATCCTTCACCCACACCTCAACACCGAAACGCTCCGATAACGGCCCGTTCACCGCGAACGGGGTCACCAAGAAACCATTCGCCACCGAACGTGCGAGCGACAGCGCCTCCGTCTCCGACATCCCGTTGCCAACAGCGAATGAGAACCACGCCATCCGCCGAGCGAACCTCACGAACGGATTCGCATCGTCGATGACCTCCGACTCGACACCGTCGTCGACCAGGCGCAGCACATGATGAGGATCATCCGCACCGGCCGACGGACAGGTCCACGAGAACGGACGCGCGACATCGACCTCCGCGCCGCACACCCGGCACACCCAGCCGAGGATCACCTCCGCCTCCGATCAGCCCGCGGCGACGCGATCGTTGAACTCGTCGATCATCGCGTCCCACACCCCGACATAGCGGCGCAGACCCCGCCAGAACGACTGATGGCGACGCTCCTCGAACAACTCGAACGGGGTGCCCTGCTGCTCCACCCAGGTGTAGTAGCCGAGGTTGAAAATCCGCCGCCGATCGGCCTCGGTGCAATCGATCATGTGCTCGGTCGACGTGTGCGCCAAGTGCTCCCCGAACACCTCAGCGGCATCCGTCGGCGAGAACCCATCACTAAACCGAGTGGCGAGCGTCTTGGCCCGCTCACTCGGATAGAGCGCCGCCCCATCGGTCGCCACCGTGATCAACGCGTCACCCTCGCCAAGGTCGAGCAGCTTCGCGGTCTTGATAGCCGCCAACGTGTTGCAGATCGCTGAGAACCCGAAATGCTCAAGCGCCTCGACGACCTCAGGGGCGATCCCCTTCGCCCGAGCCAAGAACTCGCGACCGGCCTCAGAGTTGAACAAGACATCCAACTCATCGGTCGCCCGATCCGAGATCGCGCACACCACATCGGTGTTCATCACGTTGTGGATCAGCGGAATGTGCTTGTCGCCGATGCCTTGGATGTTGTGCTCGCCGAACCCGTTCTCGAGCATCGTCGGACACTCGAGCGCCTCGACCGCGACGATGCGCGCCCCGTAGGCCTCCTTCAGGTGATCGCCCGCCGCGATCGTGCCTGCCGAACCCGTCGCCGAGGTGAACGCCGCCAGCCGCAAATCCGGACCGCCGGCGGCGAGCACCTGCTCGCGCACCGACTCGAACACATGCCCGAGCGCCCGACCGGTCACCATCACATGACCGAGATGATTCCCGAACTCGGAGAACTGGTTGAGCACGAAGTTCTCCGGATCGAGCCGCAACTCGTTGCAGGCGTCGTAGATCTCCTTGACGTTCGACTCGGTGCCAGTCGTGCGGATGACATCCTCTGCCGGGTTCTCACACCAACGATCCAGCCAATCGAAACGCTCCTGACTCATGCCCTCCGGCAGGATCGCCACCCCGCGGCTCGCCATGATCCGACTGATCGCGATGCCACCGCGCGCGTAGTTCCCCGTCGACGGCCACACCGCCCGATGGCGCGTCGGATCGAACTGCCCAGTCACCACCCGCGGAGCGAGACACGAGTAGGCGGCGAGCACCTTGTGCGCGGTGATCATCGGGAACCGATCGCCAAACACGACGATGATCGGGCTTGCCACACCGGTCAACGCCGGCGGGAGCACCACATGATCGGGGACCGTCACCCGCGCCCCAGCGAGATCGTTGTACCAGTGCACCCGCCAGAGATTCCGCGCGTCGGGACCCTGCGGATCAGCATCACCGACCGCCCCGGCGTGATCGAACGACGACGGATCCGCGAGCTCGGAGAACTTCGGCAAACGGATGCCGCGCTCACGGAAACGCGACACAGAATTCGCGATGGCCGACTCGTCAACGATTCGGTCGGCCAGACCGAACTGATTCTCCAGGGCATCGGTGGTGTCGATCAGCGTCACCTTGACAGTCTGTCAAAGGAGCCGAGAAATCGCCACGAACCGAACAACACCCCCCACTAGGTTGCCCTAATGCGCCGAGTTCCCATCCTCATCGCACTCACCACCGTGCTCGCCTCGTGCTCGAGCATCACCGACCCCGAGGTCGCCGAACTCCCCGAGATCACCGTCGGACCCGAGACCACCACACCCTCGGCCGCGGACACGACCACCACCGAAGCACCCATCGTCTTGGACAACACCCCACAGGCCCCCACCGCCGCCGGCTCCCTCGCCGACTACGGGGCCCGACTCGCCGCCACCGCCCTCGCCGGCCCGATCGACACCCCCTGCGGCACCATCGCCGTCGCCGCCGTCGGGCCGACCGACCCGGGCATCGTCGACTCGCGCGACGCCCCCACCGCCGACCTCCACGACCTCCGATGGAACGGAGAAGCCTGGGAACCGACGATCAGCCCGCTCGCCGAGGTGCTCTGGGACGACAGCACCGGGAACGGACTCATCGGCTACGGGCTCCGCGGCGTCGCGATCGGCCTCGTCGACGGCACCGAAGTCATCCGCCTCGCGAGCCGCAGCGTTTACGAAGGACGCGGCGACACCCTCATCGAACGACTGGGCAGCGACTGCACCTGGCAACCGGTCAGCGTCGCCTACCCCTGCGGCGTGGACCTCGGCGCCTTCGAGGGATACGAACTCGACGGTTCCCTCGCCCTCGAACCGGTCTC
>JAFMMJ010000062.1 GCA_017859785.1 Ilumatobacteraceae bacterium | reverse complement strand
GCGACCGTGGCGAGGTCCATGATGATCCACTCGAGGCGGTCCTCGGAGTGGATCGACACGCGGTCTCCGGGCTGCACACCGAGGGCCAGCAATCCGTTCGCCGCTTTCTCGATCATCTCCCAGGAGTCGGCCCAGGTGTACTCATTCCAGATGCCAAAGTCCTTCTCGCGGTAAGCGACCTGATTCGGCGCGCTCCGTGCCCACTCGCGAGCCCGCGACGCAACCGTCGGAACTCCCGCTCCGCCCCCGGAGGCCTGTTGCTGCTCCTCGGTAATCGTCATCGCGCTCTCCCCCCTGGCGAAACGGGTGTACTCAGCCACCCTGAGGCTCCCCGGAATACGACAACCACGCGTCGTTGCGTGACTGGCGACACAGTAGGCGAGAGATTATCAACAGACCAAGACGGCTTGGCAAGGTGCTCGCAAGGGTTTCGTCGGGCCGGCGAGGTCGATCTTCGAGTCGGCTGGCAGAATCGGGGCAGCCGATCACGGCGCCCCAGACATCCGATCTGACATTCAACGACCGACGAACCAACCACCCACCGGAGCACCCATGGCCGACTACCGAGCACCCATCGCCGACATCTCTCACGCACTGACCACCGTTGCGGGCCTCGACATGATCGCTTCGACCGATCGGTTCGGCCACGCCGACACCGAAACCGTGCTCGGTGTGATCGAGGAGGTCGGCCGATTCATGACCGAGGTCATCGCGCCGACCAATCGCGATGGCGACAACATCCGCGCCCAATGGCACGACGACGCCTCGGTGACCGTGCCGGAGTCGTTCGGCTCGGCCTACCGGCAGTACGTGGAAAGCGGATTCGGGGCCATGCCCTTCGACCCTGAATACGGCGGCGCCGGGTTCCCGTGGGTCACCGCCCTCGCCGTACAAGAGATGCTCAACAGCGCGAACATGGCGATGGCACTCTGCCCCCTGCTCACCCAGGGCGCGATCGACGCGCTCGAAGCCCACGGATCGCTCGAGCAGCAGCAGACCTACCTGCCGAAGATGCTGACCGGCGAATGGGCCGGCACCATGAACCTCTCCGAGCCTCAAGCCGGCTCAGATGTCGGCGCGGTGCGCACCAAGGCCGAGCCAGCCGGCGACGGATCGTGGCGGATCACCGGCACGAAGATCTGGATCACCTTCGGTGAGCACGACATGACCGAGAACATCGTGCACCTCGTGCTCGCCCGCACCCCCGGTGCGCCCCCCGGAACCAAGGGAATCTCGATGTTCCTCGTGCCGAAGTTCCTCGTGAACGAGGACGGCTCGCTCGGTGAGCGAAACGACGTCATCTGCGTGTCGATCGAGCACAAACTCGGCATCCACGGCTCACCCACGTGCGTCATGGCCTACGGCGAGCAGGGTGGGGCCATCGGCTGGCTCGTCGGCGAAGAGAACGAGGGCATGAAGAACATGTTCACGATGATGAACAACGCGCGTCTCTCTGTTGGCCTCCAAGGGCTCGCCATCGCCGAACGCGCCTACCAAGACGCCGTCGCCTACGCCCTCGAACGCCGTCAGGGCCGGGCGATCGGCGCGCCCGCCGGCGAGCAGAGCCCGATCGTTGAGCACCCGGACGTGCGGCGCCTGCTCATGTTCCAGCGGGCCTGGATCGACGCCATGCGCGCCCTTACCTACACCAATGCGGCCTTCCTCGACATGGCCAAGGCGGCCACCGACCCCGACGATGCCAAGCGCTGGCGCGAGAAGGCCGACCTGTACATCCCGCTGTCGAAGTCGCTCTGCACTGACGTCGCTCAGGAGACCACTTCGGCCGCCGTGCAGATCTTCGGCGGCATGGGCTACGTGGAGGAGACCGGAGTCGCCCAGCACTACCGCGACGCGCGGATCCTGCCGATCTACGAAGGCACCAACGGCATCCAGGCCGCCGACCTCGTCGGACGGAAACTCTCCATGCGCTCCGGGGGAGTCATCGCCGATGAGCTCGATCGATTCCAAAGCGTCGCCGATGGACTCGCCAAACGCGATGGCATGGCGAACTTCGCGGCCAATCTCAGCTCCGCCATCACCACGTGCCGGCAGGCGACCGATCACCTGGTCACCGTCGCCGCGAGCGACCCGGCCTCCCTACTCGGAGCGTCAAGCCCCTACCTGCGGTTGCTCGGCACAACGGTGTGCGCCGGACTGCTCGGGGGCGCCGCCCTCAAGGTGGATGCCGACACCCCATTCGGCGCCTCCAAGGTGGCGGCGGCGAGATTCTTTGGTGAGCAGATCCTGCCGGCGGCCGAAGGGCTCTCCGGGGCGGTGCACGCCACAAGCGAGGACCTGTTCGCCATCGCAGCCGACGCTTTCTGATCAGGCGTTTTAAGAAAACTTGAGTCGTTCTGTGTCAAGTTTCGATCGCCTCGGTAGTGTGACCACATGGCCGTCAACCCGAAGACCTGGACCGTCAAGACCCAGGAAGCGTTCTCCCTCGCCATTGACCAGGCCCGCTCCCTCGCCAACCCCGAGCTGACCCCCGACCACCTCCTCGTCGCCATCACCTCTCAGGAGGGCACCGTCGTCACCCCGCTCCTCGCCCGGCTCGGCCAGGCACCGGCGATGGTGCGCGAGCGGGCTCAAGAGGCCGTCGACCGTCTCCCCCGGGCGGCCGGCGGCGACGACCCCCGCATGAACCGGGAACTCACCCAAGCCGTCGACGCCGCCGATCGTGCCCGAGGCGAGCTCCGAGACGACTACCTCTCGGTTGAGCACCTCCTCCTCGCCTTCGCCGACCGGCTCGGCGTGACGAGCGAGGAACTCCTGGGTGCGCTCCGCGAAGTGCGTGGATCGCACCGCATCACCGACCAGAACCCCGAGGACAAATTCGCAGCGCTCGAGAAATACGGACAAGACCTCACCGCGCGAGCCGCCGAGGGTCGGATCGACCCCGTCATCGGCCGCGACGACGAGATCCGCCGCGTCATCCAGGTGCTCAGCCGCCGCACCAAGAACAACCCAGTCCTCATCGGAGAACCAGGAGTCGGCAAAACCGCCATCGTCGAAGGGCTCGCCCGTCGCATCGCCGACGGCGATGTTCCCGAAGGCTTGAAAGGTAAGCGACTCATCTCCCTCGATATCGGCTCCATGCTCGCCGGCGCGAAATACCGCGGGGAGTTCGAGGAGCGGCTGAAGGCCGTGCTCAAGGAGATCACCGACTCGGCCGGCGAGGTCATCACTTTCGTCGACGAATTGCACACCATCGTCGGTGCCGGCGGGGCCGAGGGCGCGATGGACGCCGGCAACATGATCAAGCCCATGCTCGCCCGCGGTGAACTGCACATGATCGGCGCCACCACCCTCGACGAGTACCGCAAGTACGTCGAGAAAGACCCCGCCCTCGAGCGGCGCTTCCAGCAGGTCTACGTCGGCGAGCCGACCGTCGAGGACACCATTGGCATCCTTCGCGGACTGAAGGAGCGCTACGAGGTCCACCACGGCGTCCGCATCCAAGACTCCGCGCTCGTCTCGGCCGCCGTCCTCTCCAACCGCTACCTCACCAACCGCTTCCTCCCCGACAAGGCGATCGACCTCGTCGATGAAGCCGCGTCCAAACTCCGGATCGAGATCGACTCGATGCCAACCGAGATCGACATCGTCCAACGCCGAATCCTCCAACTCGAGATCGAACAGGTCGCCCTCGAGAAGGAGACCGACACCGCCTCGCGCGAACGCCTCGACGCGCTCCACGGCGAACTCGCCTCCCTCAATGCCGAGAGCGCCGCCATGCGCCAACGCTGGGACGCCGAGAAACAAGCGATCGACGCGATTCGCAACCTCAAAGAAGAGCTTGAGCACCTGCGCTCCCAACTCGACCGAGAGACCGACCTCAACGTCGCCGCCGAGATCCGCTACGGCCGAGTCCCTGAACTCGAACGACGGGTCGACGAAGCCACCGACCACCTCGCCTCACTGCAGAGCGACACCAGGATGCTGAAAGAGGAGGTCGACGCCGAAGACATCGCCGAGGTCGTCGCCAAGTGGACCGGCGTGCCCATGACCCGCCTCCTCGAGAGCGAGATGGCCAAGCTGATCCATCTCGAGGACTCCCTCCACGAGCGGGTCATTGGCCAGGACGAAGCCGTCACCGTGGTCGCCAACGCCGTTCGCCGCTCGCGAGCCGGCCTCTCCGACCCCAACCGGCCGATCGGCTCGTTCATGTTCCTCGGACCCACCGGCGTCGGCAAGACCGAGTTGGCTCGCGCCCTCGCCGAGTTCCTCTTCGACGACGAGCGGGCGATGGTGCGCATCGACATGGGTGAGTACATGGAGAAGCACACCGTGTCGCGCCTCATCGGCGCGCCTCCCGGATACGTCGGCTACGACGAGGGCGGCCAACTCACCGAGGCTGTTCGTCGTCGCCCCTACGCCGTCATCCTCCTCGACGAGATCGAGAAAGCTCACCCCGACGTCTTCAACGTGCTGCTTCAAGTGCTCGACGACGGTCGCCTCACCGACGGTCAGGGGCGCACGGTCGACTTCACCAACTCGGTGCTGATCATGACCTCGAACCTGCCCGGTGAGCCCGGCGAGTTCTTCAAGCCCGAGTTCCTCAACCGCGTCGACGACATCATCAGGTTCCGGCCCCTCACCGAGGACGACCTCCGACACATCGTCACCATCCAAGTCGACCGTCTCCGAGCCCGACTCGCCGACCGCCGAATCATCCTCGAGGTCACCCCGGCCGCCCTCGATCGGATCGCGGCCGAGGGTTACGACCCGGCCTTCGGCGCCCGCCCACTGAAGCGGGTCATCCAACGCGAGATCGGCGACCGGATCGCCGTGATGATCCTCGAGGGCACCGCCGTCGAGGGAGCCACCATCACGGTCGACGGTGGCGAGGACTCCCTCGCCATCCGCGCCGCCTGATCAAGCGCCGACGAGACGCTCCTTCAGTTCGCGCTTCAAGAACTTGCCGTTCGCGTTCTTGGGCAACTGCTCATCGAGGAACCAGATGTGCGCCGGCACCTTGAACTTGGCGATGCGCTCAGCCAAGAACCCCTGGAGCTCCTCGGCGCTCAACACGGCACCCGGACGAAGATGGATGGCGACGCCGACCTCCTCGCCGAGCCGCTCATCGGGTACACCGAACACGGCCGCCTCAGCGACAGCTGGATGGTGGTAGATCGCCGCCTCAACCTCAGCTGAGTACACGTTCTCGCCACCACGCAACACCATGTCCTTCGCGCGATCGACCAGATGGACAAAACCGTCCTCGTCGATACGGGCGATGTCACCGGTGCGGAACCAGCCGTCGCGGATCGCGTCAGCAGTCGCCTCCTCGCGATTCAAATACCCCTTGATCACGATCGGACCTCGAACACAGAGCTCACCGGTCACCTCCGGACCCCACTCGAGATCGTTGCCCTCCTCGTCGATGAGCTTCGCGTCACAGGTGGGCACCACCCGGCCGCACGAGGTCGGCTTCGACACGTACACCCGATTGGCGTTCGCGGTGATGATGCCGTGAGTCTCGGTCAGCCCGTACCCAGTCGACGGAGCGCCGCCCGAGAGGTTGTCGTCGATCTTTTTGACGAGATCCGGCTGCAACGCCGCACCGCCGCCGCCCATCCCCTGAATCGTCGAGGTATCGCGAGTCGCCCAATCCGGATGCATGAGCAGCTCGCGGCTCATCGTCGGCACACCAGAGAAGTTCGTGACCCCCTCCCGCTCGATCAGCTCGAGGGCCCGACCTGCATCCCACTTGTAGGTGAGCACGATCTTCCCGCCGACGAGCGTGCAGGGCTGAAGCAGACAGTTGTTCGCGGTCACATGGAAGAGCGGGGTCGGAGCCATGTACACCGACTGGCCACCTGCTCCGCCGACCGGATCGGCCGCCGGCGGTCCATCGATGTCACCCGCGGCCCGGGCCCGCGCCTCGGCCGCCGCGCTCGTCAGTCCCATGAACGCGAGGTTCATCACGTTGTGCACCGAACCGCGATGGGTGAGCTGCGCCCCCTTCGGAAACCCGGTGGTGCCCGAGGTGTAGAAGATGCACGCGTCATCGTCAGGGTCGATCTCGACCGCCGGGAGGGCGTCGGGCGCGGAAGCCAGGTCGACCACATGCGACCAGTGGTCAGCATCGTCGGGAAGGTCGCCCTCAGTCCGGACGGCGACCACATGCAACGGGGAGGTGGCGCGAAGGTTGCCGAGGATCGGCACCACTCGCTCGAGTCGCTCCGCGTCGCAGACGAGCACCTTCGGACGCGAGTCGGAGAGCCCGTACTCCATCTCCTCGGAGGTCCACCAGGCATTCATCCCGACCACCGCGGCGCCGATCGAGACCGTCGCCCAGTAGGTGGCAACCCACTCTGGGTAGTTGCGCATGGCGACCGCGACGCGATCACCGCGAGCAACACCGAGGTCCTCCACCAGATGGCGAGCGAGCGACCGCACGATCACGCCCATCTCGGCGTAGGTGTACCGCTCGTCCTCGTAGACGACGTAGTCGCGATCGGCGTAGCCACCGGCGAGCTCCCAGAGGAACCGCATCGACGGCGGGGCCTGGGTGTACACCCGCATCGGCACACCCCTCACCTCCACCTCGCTCATCGCGAACTGACCGCCCTCGGCGGTGAAGTCGTCCCAAGTGGCCAAGTAGTGCTCGATCATGCGAGGAATCTTGGCCGCCCGGCGTGACGGGCGCCACATTCGAATCAGCGATCGGTGTCGAGGAGCGAGCGATCAGCCGGACAGGTGCAGGCGAACGAGGTCGCGAAGCCGCTCCACCCCGTCGCCCTTCGTCGAACTCACCCAGACGATGTCGCCCTGCTCAAGGTGGCATCCCGCGGCGAGATCACGCCGTCGAGCCGGGCGCTTCGACGACTTCACCTTGTCGGACTTGGTGGCCACCACCGTGTGAGGAATCTCGTTCTCGCGAAGCCACTCGAGCATCTGCCCATCCAGCGGAGTCGGACCAATCGCCCCGTCGACCAGCACGAAAACCATCACCAAAGGATCGCGATTGAGGAGATACCCCTCGATCATCTCGGGCCAGTCGCGACGAACCCGGTTCGGCACCTTCGCGTAGCCGTAGCCGGGAAGGTCGACCACCGTTCCCCCGTCGGCGTGACCGAAGACGTTGATCAGCTGGGTGCGGCCAGGGGTGTTTGAGACCCGAGCCAACTGCCGCTGTCGGGCAAGGGCGTTGATGAGCGACGACTTCCCGACATTCGACCTCCCGACGAAGGCAACTTCTGGACCGTCCTCATCGAGGTCGCGCACTCGGGTGGCCGAGCGCACGAAGTGAAGCCGAAGCGGCGGAGACGCCATGGCTCAGCTCGAGACCAGCGTGGCGAGAGCCCACACCGCCGCCACGAGACCGATGAGGGCGAAGGAAATGCTGCGCGCGAGCGGGGGTCTGCTCGGCGGCTCGGATCCCTCCACCCTCGGCGGCCGCACGAGAGCGAGACCATGGCCGACGAGCAGGGCGCCACCGAGAGCGAGCATCAACCAAGCGAGGAGATCCTCTCCGAGGAACATGCGACCATCTTGGCAAGCCACACTGTGCTCATGGGGTTCCACCACATCGCTCTCGCCACCCGCGACACCGACGCCACCCACCGCTTCTACACCGACGTGATGGGGTTCGACCTCGTGAAGGTGGTCGCCTCTCCCACGCCAGGTGACGGTGAGGGCTGGTCGAAGCACTTCTTCTACGACACCGGTGGCAACGGAATGATCGCGTTCTGGGAGATTCATGACCCCGAGATCGGTGATGACTTCCCCACCGACATCAACGCCGCTGCCGGGCTTCCCTGGTGGGTTAACCACGTCGCCTTCGACGCGCCGACCCGCGAGGCCCTCGACGAGCGGAGGGAGCGCTGGACCAGCCACGGCCACACGGTCATCGAGGTCGACCACGAGTTCTGCACCTCGATCTACATCCGTGACCCATCGGCCAACCTCGTCGAGTTCTGCCTGACGACCCGGGAGTTCACCGAGGAGGAGCGGCGCCACGCCCATGAACTCCTCCACGACCCGTCTCCGATTTTCGAGACCGAGAAGGGCGTCGTCGTCCACCCGCCGACGGACCCAGCGTGAACGCGACTGGGGATATTCGAAGTCTGCTCGCGTCGTCGCGAGCCACCATCGTCGCCGATGGCATTCGCCTGAGTGCCAGCGAGGTGCTCGAGCGCGCCGAGACCTTTGGCGCATCGCTACTCGACCAGGGCATCCAGCCCGGTGACCGCGTCGCCCTGCAATTGCCCAACGGCCTCGACGCCGTCGTCAGCCTGCTCGGCGCCGCCTGCGCCGCCGTCTGTACCGTGGCGGTCAACACGCGCTACTCCACGGCCGAGGCGGACGACCTCATCGCTCGCTCCGGCGCGCGCCGCGTGTCCCCTCCGTCGGAGATGAGCGGCACTGGCCGCGCCGCGGGCGCCACCGATTTGATCGACGCGCCCTTCGTCGTGTTCACCACCTCAGGAACGACGAGCAAGCCGAAGATGGTGTTGCACCATCAGCGGAGCATCGTGGAGCACGCCCACGACGTCGTCAGCCGCTTCGGCCTCTCACCCGAGGACGTGGTGCTCATCGCCCTGCCGATGTGCGGCACGTTCGGACTGACCTCGCTGATGGGGGCTCTCGCCGCTGACGCGACCGTCATCGTCGAGCCCTTCGATGCCGAGGCGACCGCCACCACCATCGAGCAGGAACGCGTCACCTGCATGAACGGCAGCGACGACATGTTCCACCGACTGCTCGAGACCGGGCGCAACCTGTCCTCGGTGCGACTCGGCGGATACGCCCGGTTCAACTCGAGCCTGACCGACCTCGTCGAACGAGGCGATCAGGCGGGAATGACGCTTACCGGTCTCTACGGGATGAGCGAGATCCAAGCACTGTTCTCACTGCGCGACCCTGCGGCGCCCGCCTCCGAGCGCTGCCGACCCGGTGGAACCCTCACCTCCCCCGACGCCGCGTACCGGATCGTCGACGGTGAACTGCAGGTTCGCGGGCCAAGTCTCTTCGCCGGATACCTCGCCGAGGGAGGCGACATCATCGACGCGGAACTGACCGGCCGCCACTTCGACGACGGCTGGTTTCGCACCGGAGATCTCGCCTCAGCCGACGATGACCGCACCTTCCACTACGAGTCGCGACTCGGCGACGTGCTTCGCCTCGGAGGGTTCCTCGTGGCCCCCGAGGAGATCATCGAGGTGATCACCTCACTTCCCGGCATCCGCGAAGCGCAGGTCGTGGCGGTGGAGCGACCCGCAGGTACACGACCGGTCGCCTTCGTCATCACCGAGGACGGCACCGAGGCCGAGCCGGAACCCATCATCGCCGCCTGTCGGGACCAACTCGCCCGCTTCAAGGTGCCCATCGCCGTGATCACCGTGCCGGCGTTCCCCGTCACCGACGGCCCCAATGGGGTGAAAATCCGGCTGACCGAACTCCGAGA
>JAFMMJ010000014.1 GCA_017859785.1 Ilumatobacteraceae bacterium | reverse complement strand
TGAGGGGGGTGCTGCGCTGTCTCCGGTCAAGCACCCGATGGTAGACACAGGACGTGACTCACCCCCACCTCTCGGCCCCACCGCATCGGCTCGGCGCGATGCTGTTGACCGCTGCGCTCGCACTGCTCGCCATGAGCGGCCCCGTGGCCGCCGACGCGCCTAGCGGCACCGCGGCGATGGCTGCGCCTGCTCAGAGCGACGGTGGGGAGAACGATTTCTTGCCTCCGGATCGGGACCTCACCGAATGCGTGAGCGCGCTCCCGAAACCCGGATGCGGCAGCGAGGCCCGCGGTGGTTGGCGTCAGACCGCCGTCTTCCTCGCCGTTCTCGGTGGACTCGGATTCATCGCCTGGCGGGTCATCGCGGGTGCCCGTGCAGCCGGTCGAGCAGGTCAACCAGCACGTGCGCCGTCGCCCCCCACACCGTCTCGTCAGCCAACTCAAAAAAGTGAAGAAGGCGGTCCGTCGGAGGACGCCCCCACACCTCCGAATGGTGCGTGAGCGGCGACAACAGTTCGTCGAGCCCCACCCACATCACCCGCTCCACCTCGCCGCTCGCCGGTCGCAGTTCGGGCCGACCCTCAACCACCGCGACCTTCGGGACGATGTAACTCCGACTCACCACCGTGTTGAGATGATCGAGTTCACCGATGATCCGAACCGAATGGGGATCGAGGCCGACCTCCTCCTCAGCCTCCCGAAGCGCCGTCTCGGTGGGTGACTCGCCAGGATCCATCCGACCGCCGGGGAAGCTCATCTCCCCACGGTGGTTGCGCAGCTGCATCGACCGTCGCGTCAGCAACACCTCAGGCCCGCGCTCAAAGGACAGCGTGACCAACACCGCCGAGTGGCGAGCTCCCGTGAAGGCCGGCTGCAACGGCCCGTCCTCGGGGGCCACGACCGACCGGAGGCGATCAACATCAAGATCGAAACTGGCACCGGCGCGAGCCCAACTTGCCTCAGGGCCGGGGCTCCACTGCGCGGGCCGAGGGACGACTTGGCGTCCCCCTCGAGAAGCAGCGTCGGTCACTCCGCGCGAGCCGACCACCCGTTGTCGGCGAGGTCGCGAAGCACCTCAGCGAGTCCGGCGGTCTTGAGATTGGCCAGCACTTTCCCGGGGAGTTGCTCCCCACGCTCCCATTCGTCCCAAGCGGTCATCAGCTTGTTGATGTCGGGGGCAGGGCGCTCGAAGCTCATCCCCTCAGCCTACGGACCGTCCCCGCTCGCGTCACCCGGTACGGCGAGACCGACGCGCGACCCGCGGCTCCCACTGTGTGATGGGGATCAGCGCGGCAAGCATGGCTCCGATGCCGACAACAACGACGCGGGTAAGCGTCGAAAGATCGATCCACCATTGGACACCGAGGACCACAGCCCCACCCGCCAACACCACGTCGACCACCCGGTGCTGCTTGCGCGTCAAGAGTCGGAAGGCGCCGAGCGGGCCGTCCACCACCGCGACGTTGATCAGCAGGCCTGCAGCGAGCAGGCGCGGCCAGAGGCCGTCATCCACACGAAGCACATGAGAGAGCAGCGCCAGCGCGAGGACGTACTCGAGTGCCTGGTGCGCCCAGAACGGCCGCTTGAACCCCACAAGGTCAACCTAGGTGCCGACTGACTCCAGACGCGACGATGCCCGGGGCGAACCCCGGGCATCGCTGTCGACGTCAGGCGTCGGGACCGGTCACGAGGACCGGGCGGTCACATCATGCCGCCCATGCCCCCCATCGGGTCCATGCCACCGCCGCCCATCGGGGCCGGCGGCTCAGGCTTGTCAGCGACCACGCACTCGGTGGTGAGCACGAGGGCCGCGATCGACGCGGCGTTCTGCAGCGCCGCGCGGGTCACCTTCGCGGGGTCGATGATGCCGGCCTTGATCATGTCGGTCATCTCGCCAGTCGCGGCGTTGAGACCGATCGCACCCGACTCGGACTCGATCGCCTTGACCATCACCGAACCTTCGAGGCCGGCGTTGAGCGCGATGTTGCGAGCCGGCGCAACGAGCGCCTCCCACACCAACTTGGCTCCGGTCTGCTCGTCGCCCTCGAGGGACTCGACGACCGTGGCCACCGAGGCGCGGGCGCGGACGAGAGCGGTGCCGCCACCAGCGACCACACCCTCCTCGATCGCCGCGCGGGTCGCCGAGACGGCGTCCTCGATGCGGTGCTTCTTCTCCTTGAGCTCCACCTCGGTGGCGGCGCCGACCTTGATGACCGCCACACCGCCGGCCAGCTTCGCGAGGCGCTCCTGAAGCTTCTCGCGATCCCAGTCGGAGTCGGTGTTGTCGATCTCGGCCTTGATCTGGTTGATGCGGCCAGCGACGTCGTCAGCGGAACCTCCGCCGTCGACGATGGTGGTCGCGTCCTTGGTGATGATCACGCGCTTGGCGGTGCCGAGCAGGTCGAGGGTCGCGTTCTCGAGCTTGAGACCGACGTCCTCGCTGATGACCTGGCCACCGGTGAGGACGGCCATGTCCTGCAGCATCGCCTTGCGACGGTCGCCGAAGCCGGGGGCCTTGACCGAGGCCGAGGCAAAAGTGCCACGAATCTTGTTGACCACGAGGGTAGCGAGGGCCTCACCCTCGATGTCCTCGGCGATGATCACCAGCGGCTTGCCGGTCTTCATCACGGCCTCAAGCACCGGAAGCAGCGACTGGACGGTCGAGATCTTGCCCTGGTTGAGCAGGATGTACGCGTCGTCGAGCACGGCCTCTTGGCGATCGGCGTCAGTCACGAAGTATGGGGACAGGTAGCCCTTGTCGAACTGCATGCCCTCGGTGAACTCGAGCTCGGTGCCGAAGGTGTTCGACTCCTCAACGGTCACGACGCCGTCCTTGCCGACCTTGTCGATCGCGTCGGCAATGACCGAGCCGATCGCGGGGTCAGCGGCTGAAATGGTGGCGACGTTCGCGATGTCGGTCTTGTCGTCGACGTCCTTCGCCTGGGCGAGGATCGAATCGACGGCAGCGGCGACGGCGCGCTCGATGCCCTTCTTGATGCCCATCGGGTTGGCACCCGCGGCGACGTTCTTCATGCCGACCTGCACCATGGCCTGCGCGAGCACGGTCGCGGTGGTCGTGCCGTCACCGGCGACGTCGTTGGTCTTGGTGGCGACCTCCTTGACGAGCTGGGCGCCCATGTTCTCGTAGGGGTCCTCGAGCTCGATCTCCTTGGCGATCGACACACCGTCGTTGGTGATGGTCGGGGCGCCGAACTTCTTGTCGAGCACCACGTTGCGGCCCTTCGGGCCGAGGGTCACCTTGACGGCATCGGCCAGCTTGTTGACGCCGGCCTCGAGGCTACGGCGGGCCTCATCGTTGAACTTCAGAATCTTCGACATGGGTTACCTCACTTCTCCACGATCGCGAGCACGTCTCGGCTAGACAGGACGAGGAGCTCGTCGCCGTCGACGGTCACCTCGGTGCCGCCGTACTTCGAGTAGAGGACGGTGTCGCCCACCTTGATCTCGAGGGGGATGAGCTCGCCGGTGGCCTCGGCGCGCTTGCCGGATCCGACGGCGAGGACGGATCCCTGCTGCGGCTTCTCCTTGGCGGTGTCGGGGATGACGAGACCCGACGCGGTCTGCGTCTCGGCCTCGTTCGGCTTGACCACGATGCGGTCGTCGAGCGGCTTCAGGTTCATTGGTGCATGCCTCCGTTGGCGTGAACGTTGACTGTGGGTGGGTCGGACCGGTTGGTCCGCCGGGTCGTTAGCACTCGCTTGACCCGAGTGCCAATGTTACGCCTGGGGACCCGCCGTTAGCAACCGGAGGTCGAGAGTGCTAACGCGTGCAGACGGCGATCCCGGCCACCCGCAGAGCGACCACTGTCTCGGCCATGGGCAGCCCCACCACATTGGAGACGCTTCCTGAGACGGACTCGACGAAGGCCGCCGCACCACCCTGGATGGCGTAGGCACCGGCTTTGTCCAGGGGTTCCCCGGTGGCGACATACCAGTCGATCTCGGCGCGGTCCAGCGGCCGCATCCGGACCGTGGTGGTCACATCGACCACATTCAGCAGACCCCCCGCCGCGATCGCCACCGCCGTATGGGCGAGATGCTCCCGGCCGGAGAGGGCTTCGAGCATCCTCACCGCGTCGGTGGTGTCGGCCGGTTTAGCGAGCACCGCGCCGTCGAGGTCGATCGTCGTGTCGGCTGCGAGCACCACCGAGCTGAGATGTCGAGCCGCCACCGTGGTCGCCTTCGACGACGCCACCCTGCGCACATACGCCAACGGAGCCTCGCTCGGGTGCACACCCTCATCAATGTCAGCCGGATCGACGATGAACTCGAGGCCGAGGCCCAAGAGCATGTCGCGACGCCGAGGGGAGCCCGATGCCAGAACTAGACCGACCTCAGCCACCGGACACCGCCGCCACATCAGCGTCGTCGGGCACCGTGAGGTCGGTTCGCGCGTCGGGCGCATCAAGGAATCCGTCGGGCAGGGCCACTCGGATGGGTCCGTTGGTGTGGCCACGCTTGATCCGCGCGCCCCCTTCCACCAGACGAAGTCCGCCGTCGAGGTCGGCGAGCACGTCGTCGAGTTCGGCGAGCGTCGACACCTGGGATAGACGACGTCGCGCATCCGGACCGACCGGATAGCCGGTGACATACCAGGAGGTGTGTTTGCGGAAGTCGCGCATCGCGTGCACTTCGCCACCATCGTCACTGCGCGACTCGATGAGCAGAGCGGCGTGCCGGCGCATGGTGGAGAGCACCTCGCTGAGGGGCGGATGGTCCGGTGCCGGGCGGCCGGCGAGAACATCGACGAGATGAGCGAACAGCCAGGGCCGCCCGAGGCAACCACGACCGATCACCACACCGTCGCAGTCGGTGACCCTCATCATCTCGACCGCGTCGCGCGCCTCCCAGATGTCCCCATTGCCGAGCACGGGAATCTCATGACCTGCGCTGCGCACCGCCTCACGAAGCGCGCCGATCGCCTCCCAACGAGCGTCCCCCGCGTAGTGCTGCTCAACGGTGCGCGCGTGGAGCGCGACCCAACTGACACCCTCGTCAGCGCAGATCAAACCTGCGTCGATATCGGTTCGCAATCCGTCGGTGAGCCCCATGCGGAACTTCGCCGTCACCGGAATGCCGTGCGGCGACGCGGCCGAGACCGCCGCGCGCACGATCGCGCGAAGCAACGCGGGCCGCGCGGGAACGGCCGCGCCTCCGCCTCGCCGGGTCACCTTGGCCGCCGGACAGCCGAAGTTGAGATCGATGTGATCGACACGGCCCTCATCGCACACTCGGGCAACGGCCTGACCGACTTTCGACGGATCACTCCCGTAGAGCTGCAGGGATCGTGGATGCTCATCGGCCGCGAAGGTCATCATCCGGTCGGTCTTCGGATTGCGATGAACCACCGCGTCCGACATCACCATCTCGTTCACGTAGACGAGCCCGGGAGCGAACTCGCGGCAAATCCGGCGAAACGCGGCATTGGTGACCCCGGCCATCGGCGCGAGCACGACCGGCGCTGCCGGAGTGAACGACCCGATACGCAACGGGGTCGGCGCGGTTGCCGTTGGACTCACCATCTCCACGGTATCGACGACCCGCCTCTCAAGGTCGCGAGTCGTCCAGGGGTGGCGCAGCTCAGGACTCGAGAATCGGCATCGAGGGAACAGCGCCGAGATCCAACGGGCTCGGGCCGTCATCGCGTAGACGATGCCATCCAGCGGCGGCGATCATCGCCGCGTTATCGGTGCACATCTCCCGACCGGGAAGGAACACTCGCCGTCCGTCGGCCTCCCCAGCGGCGACGAGATCTCTCCGCAGTGCGGAGTTCGCGGCCACACCACCACCGAGCACAATTCCCGTGGCGCCGACGAGAGCCGCGGCGCGACGGGTCTTGTCAACCAGCACATCGACTACCGCCGCTTGAAACGAGGCCGCGACATCGCGAGAGTCGACCTCAGGGTGCCGACGAACATGGTTCACGACAGCCGTTTTCAGCCCACTGAAGCTGAAATCGAGCCCGCCGTCGGACATCGCGCGCGGGAACCTGATCGCCTCGGGATCACCTTCGGTTGCCGCCCGATCGATCGCTGGGCCACCCGGATACCCGAGGTCGAGATAGCGGGCGACCTTGTCGAACGCCTCGCCGGCCGCGTCGTCGATCGTGCCTCCGAGCAGGCGGTACTGACCGTGATCGCTCATCTCGATGAGGAGCGTGTGACCCCCCGACACGAGCAGCACCACGAGCGGGAACTCGAGGGAGTCGTCCTCGAGGAACGCCGAGTAGAGATGCGCCTCAAGGTGGTTGACCCCGACGAAGGGCACCTCCCAGGCGAGAGCGAGAGCCTTCGCCGCCGAGACACCCACGAGCAGGGCGCCGATCAGACCGGGACCGACCGTGCAGGCGACCGCGTCGATTCGGCGAGGGTCAACACCGGCGGCGGCAATCGCCTCGCGCACAACGGGGGTGATCTGCTCGAGATGCGCTCGACCGGCCACTTCAGGAACAACGCCGCCGAATCTCGCGTGGAGGTCGATCTGGCTTGAGACCACGCTGGAGATGACATCGGTTCCACCCATCACCAGGGCGGCCGCCGTCTCATCGCAACTCGTCTCGATGCCGAGCACCAAGGTGTCGGAGTCGACTCTCACGCTCCCTGCTCCTCGAGTTCGAGTTGGTTGAGAAGGTGGTCGTAGCCGTCGTCGCCGATGGAGTGGCACCACATGACGACGGCGTCCTCACCTTGCTCGTAATAGGCCTTTCTCACACCCGCCGGAGCGAAGCCGAACTTCCGGTAAAGGTCTTGCGCGCCGGTGGCTGACGCCCGCACCTCGAGGGTCCAGCCAGTCACACCGGACGCTCGGGCCTCGCGGGCGAGGGCGATGAGCAATCGGGTTGCGACACCGCAGCGTCGACGGTCCGGATCGACGACGACGTTGGTGATGTGAGCCTCCGAGCCGCCCGTGCCGGCGACCACCCATAACCCGGCGTAGCCAACCAATCGTCGACCGTCTACGGCGGCGAGATAACGCCGGCCGCCACGCCCGACCTGGTCGAGTTCGGAACGGAATACCGAACGCGACCATCCGCGCGGATAGGCCTGCGTCTCAAGTTCGACCGCGCGGGGGATGTGGCGTCGGGACATCGGGACGATCCGCGTCTCTGATGAGCGCGTAGCAGGTAGCCGCACGGCGTTCACGCGCGGACCTCCCGGGTCTCCCAGTTGATCTCCGCGTCGGGGCGCCGCAGATACAGCGGTGTCACCAGATCAGCGGTCGACCATTCCTCGCGAAGCGCTCTCCTCGCGCCGATCGTGACGAGCACCTCAGCCGATGGGTGACGTTCCTCGGCGACGACGCAATCCGCCCCATCGCGAAGGGCGGTGGCGTGGCGGTGGGCGCCGTCGCCGAGACAGAGGGCATGCTGCCCGCGCTCGCCGAGGGCTGCCAAGAGATCATCGACCGAACCGATCGACGGCTCACTCAGAGCCGTGACTCCCTCGGAGTCCGCGCGGTGCATCGACCAGAACACCTCCCCTTTGCGCGCGTCGACTACCGGCACGACAAGGCCGTGGTGCGATCGGGCGGACTCGGCCAGCGACTCGAGCGAGGTGACCGGCACGACAGGGATATCCAGAGCCATCGCGAGCGCCTTCGCGGTGGCGATCCCGACCCGCATACCGGTGAAGAGACCCGGTCCGATGTCGACCGCCACCGCGTCGAGGTCAGGCAACTCCACCCCAGCGTGCCGACAAGCGAACTGAATAGCCGGCGCCAACGTCTCGCCGTGGCGACGCCCTCGGGCGATCGTCACCGAGGCGAGCACACCATCGCGTCCGCCAAGTGCGACGCCGACCGACTCGGTCGCGGTCTCGATCGCGAGGATCAACATGACCCCTCCGAGAAGACAGCGAGGCGTTCCCGGAGTCGGTCCCATCGACCCACCCAACGCTCCCCCGAGGAGGACAGTTCGAATTCACGTCGGTCCTCAGACTCGTCAGGGTCGCCGGGGCTGATGTGGATTGACAGGTGCCCGGGCACCTCATCGGCCGTCACCTCGCCCCACTCAATCAGCACGATGCCGTCGAACTCGGCGAGTTCGGCGAGGGCCAAGTCGGCGATCTCCGAGGTTCGGTCGAGCCGGTAGAGGTCGGCGTGATGAAGGGTGAGTCCGTCCGCCGGATGGCTGTTCACCAACGTGAAGGTTGGCGAAGTGATCGCCTCACGAACGCCGAGAGCAGCCCCGAATCCCTGTGCGAACACGGTCTTGCCCGCCCCCATCTCGCCCGAGAGCAGCACCGTGTCGCCCGACCTGCAGACTCCGGCGACCGCGGCAGCGATCTCGCGGGTCTCCTCGGCACTCGACGAGATGAGACGCATTTAGCCCCCGATGCTACGGCGGGGCACCCGTGCGGAGATCCCGCAGACCACCTCGTAGTCGATGGTCCCGAGCATCGCGCTCCACTCGGCGACCCCGATCCGCTCACCGCCTTGACTGCCAATGAGCACCACCTCGTCGTCGACAGCGACCGGCGCGTCGCCGACATCGACCATCAACTGGTCCATCGTCACGACGCCGACCATCCGATGGCGACGACCACCGATGAGCACTTCACCACCGAGGGAGGACAGTCGGCGGGGCACCCCGTCGGCGTATCCGATTGGAACGGTGGCCACCGTCGTCGCGCGGTCGAAGGTGTGCCGCCAGCCATACGAGATCGAGGATCCAGCATCCACCCGCTTCACATGACCCACACGGGCGCGAAGGGTGAGCGCAGGCCGGAGTCCGAGCTTCTCAGCCGTCAGGTCGTCGCCGGGTGACAGCCCGTACATTGCGATCCCGAGTCGCACCAGATCTTGACGCGAGCCCGGATGGACGAGCGCACCAGCGGAGTTGGCCGCGTGGATGAGCACGCCGTCGAGATCGAGTTCGGCGAGCGCTGTCTCGAATCGCTCCAACTGCTCGTTCGTGCCTGGATCGTCGATCCGGTCGGCGACCGCGAGATGCGTGTAGATCCCTTCGAGACGCAGAGCCGGCGAGCGTTCGGTGAGGGCGGCGACGAGTTGGGAGAGCCCGTCGGGACGCACCCCGACCCGCTGCATTCCGGTGTCGACCTTCACATGGACCGGGAGGTCCTTCGCTCCGGCGCTCACCAAAGCGTCCATGGCGTCAACCGCATAGAGGGTCGGTGTCAGCCGAGCCGCGACGATCCGCTCAGCCACGCGCGGACTCTGCTGGCTGAGGAGTAGCACCGGCGCGTCGATACCGGCGGAGCGGATTCGCTCCCCCTCCTCGACCGTCGCGACGCACAACCCGGATGCACCGGCGGTCAGCGCCGCGGCCGCGACCGCGACATCCCCATGCCCGTAAGCATCGGCCTTGACGACTGCCCACACCTGCGCCGGAGCCACCCGCTCGAGGGTGAGCGCGACGTTCTCGGCGATCGCGTCGAGGTCGACGACCACCTCCGCCCGATCCGGACTCACTCGGCCACCACGTAAGCGACCGCGACCGAGTCGACATGGGACAGGCTGAGATGCCATCGGCCGACTCCGGCGGCGGTAGCGAGCTGGAGCGCGCGACCCTCCACCACCAACTCAGGAGCGCCTCCCTCGAGACGACGCACCCACACATCGTGAAATCCGAACGCGCCGAGCCCGAGCCCAAGCGATTTCATGGTCGCCTCCCGAGCGGCGAAGCGCGCGGCCAGGCCGGGCACCGGGTCGACGCGATCAGCGAGGGCAGCGAGTTCTCCCACGGTGAACAGTCGATCGCGCATCGAGGGTGTGCGCTCGAGCGATCGACGGAACCGCTCGATCTCGACGACGTCGACACCGATCCCGATCACCAGGGCGCTCCCACGGCCTCAGCCGGTGATCCAGTGGTCAGCGGTTTCGGAAATGGGTGAGATGAGGAGGTCGGCGACATCGATCCGCGCGAGAACCGACTCATCGAACGAGCCCTCGGTCTCGGTGACCCAGTCGACAAGGCGGTCGAAACGCTGGTCGTAACCCTGCAGCACGCCTCGGGCGGCGCTCGGGTCGAGACGGTCTCGGAGGGCGACGTGCAGCAGCGTGATGCCAGTGCAGGTACTCCCCTTCACTTCGGGAACGAGGATCACAATGCGACCATCACGACGCCCGCGGGCCACGAGCACCTCGCGATTCTCGGCCACCCGGTGCTTCGTGCCACGCAGGACACCCTCACCCTCGACACGGCTCGGGAGGTCCCGTGAGATGCCGTCGCGGTCGATGATCGAGATCGCCTCGCCGTCGATGTCGTAGCGGGTGTAACCGGTGACAGCCTCGACAGCGGGATCAAGGGCCGCGAGCACGCGCAAGGTGCGGTAGGCGAGCACGTCCCGGCCCGCACCAGCGCGGAGCGCCGCTTGCACGAGCGGCCGGTCGAGCACCTCTTCGTCACTGCGAGAAATGCCGACGGTCACCGTCTTGGCCTGATGCTTGATCGCGTCGATAGGTCGGGTGAGTTCCTCGATCGCTCGGGTGAGGGCGATCACCACATCGTCGATGAGCAGGCCGGGGGTTCCGACCTTTCCGGTCGCCGCGCTGAACTGCTCGACCGGTCGATCGGAGAGCAGGTTCGCGACGAGGCCGGTGAGACGAACCGCGGTGGAGGCCTCCAGATGGCCGTCGTATCGCCCGGCCCGGAGTCCGGACTCGAAGTCGGCGAGCGCGAGCGGCAGGGTGGTCCGCAGTCGGACGATGACCTCGTCGCCGCTGGCGCTCTCGGCAACGGCCTGCTCGATGGCCTCGCGAGCAAGCCGGAGCGGACGGGCCGAGTCGTCGATGGCGCGCGCCGCCTCGTAGCCGAAGAGGTGGCCAACCATCGCGGAGAGCACGAACCCGAGGCTCGGGTCCACCCTCGGAACACCAATGACCGCTGGGGCCACAAACCGGGTCTCGCCCTCATCGGCGACCACCACCGCGGTCGCCTTATGAGCGCTGAAGATCGCCGTCTCCTTGGCGACATCATCAGCGGTCGACCCGTCGAGCCCGGCGGCGCACACGAAGATCAGCGGCTCCGAGGACAGGTCGATGTGCTTCTTGTCCTCGGTGATGTCAGAGGCGATCGACTTGTAGCAGAGCTCACTCAGCTTGATCCGCACCTCGTTGGCCGCCACCCGGTTCGGGCCGTTGCCGACGACGGCCCAATAACGCTTCCCGGGGGCGAGACGCTGGGCGGCCTCGGCGATGGCCGGTCGCTGCTCGAGAACCCGCACCAGAGCGTCCGGTAGGGCCTCAAGGTGCTCCAACAGGCGATGGCGCCGGGTGTCGTCGCCGACCTTGGCTGCCTCGGTGATCGCGCAGGCCAACAGGGCTCCGGCGGCAATCTGGGAGTAGAAGGCCTTCGTCGAGGCGACGCTCATCTCCACGTCTCGTCCGTCGGAGGTGTAGACGATGCCGTCCGACTTGTCGACGAGATCACTGTTCCGTCGATTGACGATGCCGATCACGGCCGCACCGCGGGAGCGAAGCAAGTCGACCGTGCGGTTGGTATCGGTGGTCGTTCCGCTCTGGCTGACGGCGATGGCCAGCGTGTCGGACATATCGGCGCGCATCTGGAAACCCGACACCTCGGTGGCGGTGACCGCTGCGATATCGAGCGTCCCGCCGCCGAGTTCCTCCAGCAGGGCCGCTGCCCCCTGACCGGCCACAGCGGCCGTGCCCTGCCCAATGACTCGGATGCGGCGGATCGAACCGTCGGCGAGGCGTTCACGGATCCGAGTCGGAAGGGAGGCTTCTCCGAGCGAGGCGCGAGCCACTCCGTCGCTGTCGCGGACGATCCGCCCGCGCAGGGTCTTGCGAAGCGAAGTGGGTGCCTCCGTGATCTCCTTCAGTAGGAAGTGCGGCGCGCTCCCTCGGTCGATGTCGCGGGTGGTCACCTCGGCGATCTGGACCTCGCCATCACCGATCGGCGCCTCGACCCCGTCATAACGCCAACGCCGAATCCCTTCGAGGGTGCCGGCGCGACTGGCATCGAGGGCGAGCACCTCGCCACCGTTCTCTCCATCCATCCGCACGAAGCGCTCGGTCTCCTCGACCACGCCGTACGGCTCGGAGGCGACGATGAAGCGATCGTCGGCGATCCCGACGAACAGCCCCTGACCACTGCCTCTCAACGCAAGTAGGAGCGAGCCGGCATCGGTCGCGGAGGTGGCCGCGATCGCGACCGAGCCCTCAAACTCGTTGACCGAGCGTCGGAAGGCCTCAGATGGCTCGAGACCTTCAGCGAGCCGCCGGGAGACGAGCGCCGGGATCGGTTTCGCATCGGTGGTGATCTGACCGTGAATCCGGAGGCCATGGCGGACGCGGAGATCGGCGTGGTTGTCGACGTCGCCGTTGAGCGCCGCGACGACGTACGGCTGACCGCCGGTCGACTCGAGCTCCTCGCTGTTGACCGGATGGGCGTTCGGCTCGGAGATGACGCCGACACTGGCCCAGCGGGTGTGGGCGAGCACCGTCGCGCTCGCTCCCGCGGCCGACACCGCCGAGCGGAGCAGGTCGTCGGCGAGGATCTGCTCGCGGATCGCCCGAGTGTTGTCGCCGAGCTCACCGATCTCGGCAGCTGCCTTGTAGACGAAGGACAGCACATCTCCCGCGACGCGAACGGCGCCGGACTGATAGAGCGGGTCGACCGATCGCGCTCGAATCGTCTCAGCGAGCGCTGGCAGGTCGAGATCATGCCCACTCACCATCACGTGCACACCGGCCGAGTCGCGACCGCGCACCTCGAGCCGGTCGATGGCGCCGAGCGTCTGCTGGATCGACACATACGCCTCGACGGCGGATGTCGGGGCGCCGGCCCCGGCGAGCTCGAGCACCGAGCGGATCAGGCCGCAGCGGTCGTTCCGGAGGGCCCAACAGAGATCCCTGATCCCCACGAACCCGGCTGCTCTCCGTTCGATCTCGTCGTCGCCGAAAGAGGCCGCCATCACCTCGGTGTCGATCTCGGCCCGATCGACGAGCACCTCCAGCCGGTCGAGCCGTTCCAATAGTGAGGGCACGAGGTCGGGGTCAGCGATGGCCGCGAGCACTCCGGAGACCGCGCGCAGCGGTCGATCGACATCAGCGAGCAAACCGCGCACCAGGTCGATGTCGAACGTCTCAGCAGCAGCAACCGCCCGATCGAGATCAGCGAGGATCACGGCGCCCTCTGGCACCTCACCAGCCCATCGTCGGGCGAGCACGCCGACGATGCCGCACATGGACATCAGCCTACCGAGCGGCGTTCAGGGCGGCCGTCAGGTCGACCCGGCAGCTCCCAACCGTCAGCGGGCCATTGAGCGATTACGGATCGCCTCAGCGATGGCGCGGGCGGCGCTCTCCGCGAGCTCGGCGGTTGGAGCCTCCACCATCACCCGAACCAAAGGTTCGGTGCCGCTCGGGCGAACGAGCACTCGACCGGTGCCAGCGAGTTGCCGCTCGACCTCGGAGATCGACTCGGCGGTCTCAGCCACGAGCGCGGCCGCCGGTGGGCCGGCGGGGTCAACCTCGACATTGACGAGCGTCTGAGGAAGAGCGGTCATCGCCTCACTGCCGAGTTCGGCGAGTGAGCGGCCGGAGCGAGCGACAAGATCAAGGACAGCGGAGGCGGTGGCGAGACCGTCGCCCGACGGAGCGTGGTCGGCCAGGATGATGTGCCCCGACTGCTCACCGCCAAGCGAATAGTCGCCGGCCCGCAGCGCCTCAGCGACATGGCGGTCGCCCACCGGCGTCTCGACGATGGAGATCCCGCTGGCCTCCATCGCCTGACGAAGGCCGAGGTTCGACATGACGGTCACAACGAGGGTGTCCCCAGAGAGCGCGCCTCTCGCGCGCAGGTCGATCGCGAGCATCGCCATGATGTGATCCCCATCGAGCACCCGGCCCGCTCCGTCGACGGCGATCACGCGGTCGGCGTCCCCGTCGAGGGCGAAGCCGAGATCGGCTTCTCGCGCCAGCACCTGCTCAGCGAGCGACCCTGGATGCGTCGCCCCGCAACCGGCGTTGATGTTGCGACCGTCGGGGCGGTTCTCGATGACCTCCACGTCGGCTCCGAGGGCCGATAGAGCGTCGCCCGCGAGTCGAGAGGCAGCGCCGTTGGCCGCGTCGACGACGACGCGCGGTCCGGCGAGGGAGCGACCACCGATGATCGAACGGAGATGATCGACGTAGTCGCGCACCACGGACGCCTCCGGGCCCTCCGGAGGGTCCGGAACGGGCGTGATCGATGCGGCTCGATCGAGAAGCGACTCGATCGCCGTCTCGCTCGACGGGTCGAGTTTCGCCCCACCGGGACCGAAGACCTTGATGCCGTTGTCGTGGAACGGGTTATGCGAGGCCGACACCACGAGGGCCGCTCCGCCGGTTCGAGCGGCTCGATGAGCGACGAGCGGGGTCGGGGCGAGTCCGAGTCGCTCGACCTGAGCACCGCGACTGCTGAGACCGGCTACGAGGGCGCGCTCAAGCGACGGCGTGGATTCCCGGCTGTCGCCGCCTACGACGAATGAGTCGACCGCCAACACTTCTGCGACGGCCACTCCGAGTCGAGTGGCGACGTCCTCGGTCAGTTCCGACCCGTATCGGCCTCTCAGGCCATCGGTGCCGAACCGCACGGGAGACTCAGCGCTTGGTGTACTGCGGAGCCTTGCGGGCCTTCTTCAGGCCGTACTTCTTGCTCTCCTTCTTCCGCGAGTCGCGGGTGAGGAGGCCGGCCCGCTTGAGCGCCGGGCGCGTCTCCGGATCGAGGTCGACGAGGGAACGCGCGATGGCCATGCGAAGCGCACCGGCCTGGCCGGTGACGCCACCGCCGGTGATCGAGGCGTCGATGTCGAAGCGCTCGAGGGAGTCGGTCACACGGAGGGGCTCGGCGACCACCATGCGCTGAGCGGCGGTCGGGAAGTAGGTCTCGAAGGAGCGGCCGTTGATGGTGACGACGCCGGTGCCCTCACGGAGACGGGCGCGGGCGATGGCCTGCTTGCGGCGGCCGGTGGTCTGGGTGAGCGGGGTCGACATCGGTGATTCCTCGAGTTCAGCGGGCGGCGGCGCCGGGGACGGTCATCGTCTTGGGCGACTGGGACTGGTGCGGATGGTCAGGGCCGGCGTAGACCTTGAGCTTGGTCATCTGTTGACGGCCGAGCGGGCCCTTCGGGAGCATGCCCTTGACACTGCGACGCACGGCCTCGGCGGGCTTGCGAGCGTGAAGCTGGGCGAAAGTCTCGGACTTGAGACCGCCCGGATAACCGGAGTGGCGGTACACCATCGCGCGGTCGGCCTTGCCGCTCGTGAGCACGACCTTGTCGGCGTTCACGATGATGACGTGGTCACCGGTGTCGATGTGGGGGGCGAAGATCGGCTTGTGCTTGCCGCGCAGAACGCGGGCCACTTCGGTGCACAGGCGCCCGAGGACCATGCCCTCAGCGTCGACGACGTGCCACTCGCGGGTGATCTCACTTGCCTTCGGGGTGTAGGTCTTCATGCTCGTTACTCGTCCAGTCACTTCTCGCGGACCGCGCGGATCGGGGCCGATCGCGCAACTCGGAGAGGATACGGGCGTCTCCGCCGGTTCCCCAACGTGGCGCGCTGGCGCTCCGGTCAACCCGTCTCAGCGTCCCAACGCTCGCCGTCGTAGCCGACCTCGGCCAGCACGAGACCGTGTGGTGGCGCCACCTGCCCAGCCGCCGACCGATCTCGGGCCGCGAGGATCGCCGGGAGGTCGGACGGACTGAGTCGCCCGCGTCCAACATCAACGAGCGTGCCGACGATCGAGCGCACCATCTGATGGCAGAACGCGGTCCCGGTGACCTCAACAACGAGGTCACCCCCATCGATACCGTGGCCAGCGCGCCGACTGATCGAGATGTCGAGAACTCGCCTCACGAGGCTCACCGGGGGGTCGGCGTCCGGGCGCCGGCAAAACGATGAGAAGTCATGCTCACCGATGAGTTCGCTGGCGGCCGTGCTCATGGCGTCAATATCCAGCGCGTTCGGGACATGCCATGACCGATCAGCGGTCAGCGGATCGACGGCTGCGGCGTCGTGGATCGTGTAGCGATAACGACGCCAGGTGGCCGAAAACCGAGCATCGAAATCATCGCTGACCACCTCGGCGTCGCGCAGCGCGATGTCAGGGGCGCACATCCGGTTGAGTCGGTGCAGCAAGTTCTCGAGGTCGATACCGACGGGGAGATCGAGGCTGATGACCTGTCCGGTGGCATGGACGCCGGCATCGGTCCGGCCAGCGAGGGTGATCTCGACGTCGTCCCCGGTCACCCGGGTGAGGGCGGAGCGGAGATCGCCGACGACCGTTCGGACACCGGGGTTGTCAGCCGCTCCATGGAAGGCCGAGCCGAGGTACGCGACGGTGATGCGAACACGGACGGTCGCCGGCTGGGCGGCGTCGATTTCTGTCACTGCGGCACCGGCCCGATGGCCGTCGCGTCAGACGAGTTCGATGCGGGCCATGCTCGCGTTGTCACCCTCGCGGGTGCCGAGCTTCAGGATCCGCGTATAGCCGCCGTTGCGCTCGAGGTAGCGGGGAGCTACATCGTTGACGAGCTTGTGGGTCATCTCGCGGTCACCGAGGTAGCCCTGGATCTGACGGATGCGATGAACACGCATCGGGCCCTCCTGGGCCTTCTTGGCCTTGGTGATGAGCTTCTCCGCGATGGGACGAAGCGCCTTGGCCTTGGCCTCGGTCGTGGTGATCCCCTCGGCGGCGAAGAGCGACGCGGCGAGGTTGGCCATCATGAGCCTCTGATGGGCAGCGTCACCGCCGAAGGAGCGGGCGCGGCGTGGGGTGGCGGGCATAGCTGTTGTTCTCCGTCTCTCAGGCGCGCAGCGACAGGCCGCGCTCGTCGAGCTTCTCGATCACCTCGTCCAGGCTCTTCTGCCCGAAATTGGTGATGTTCAGCAGGTCGTCCTCGTTCTTGGTGAGCAACTCGCCGATCGTGTTGACCTGGGCGCGCTTCAGGCAGTTGCGTGGGCGCTCCGAGAGATCGAGGTCCTCGATCGGCAGGTCGAGATCGGGGGAGCTGGAGGTGGTGTCGACCACCTCGGTCAGGCCGAGGCCGAGCGGGGTGTCGCTCTGGCTGGCGACGAGCTCGGCGAGGGACTGCAGGGTCGCGCCGGCCGAGGCGAGGGCCTCGCGGGGCGAGATCGAGCCGTCGGTCTCGATATCGAGGATGAGACGGTCGAAGTTGGTGGACTGCTCGACGCGGGTCGGCTCGACGGTGAAGCTCACGCGGCGAACCGGGGAGAAGATCGCGTCAACCGGGATCACACCGATCACCCGGTTGTCGATCTCGCGCTGGCTGCTCGCGTAGCCCTTGCCGCGCTCGACGGTGAGGTCGATCGCGAGACGGGCCTTGGAGTTCAGCGTCGCGATGTGCAGGTCGCGGTTGAGGATGGTCACGTCGGCCGGGCACTCGATATCGCCGGCCGTCACGGCGCCCGCGCCCTTGGCGTCGAGGCGAAGGGTGACTGGATCATCGGACTCGCTGGTCAGGACGATGTCCTTCAGGTTCAAGATGATGTCGGTGACGTCCTCGGTGACACCCGCGATGGTGTCGAACTCGTGGAGGGACTCATCGAACCGGACCATCGTGACGGCGGCTCCGGGCACCGAGGAGAGCAAGGTGCGGCGGAGCGAGTTGCCGATGGTGTGACCGAAGCCCGGCTCGAGCGGGCCGATGGCGAACTGCTGACGGTGCGGATCGTCGCTGCCGAGGGCTTCGACTGAGGGGCGCTGCATGACGAGCATGGGCTGCCGTGTCCTTTCGGTTGCCGGCGGTGCCGGGATTCTTGGGCGAGGGTCGTTAGTAGGTCAGGGCTTCGGGGTCACTTCGAGTACAGCTCGACGATGAGCGACTCGCGAACCGGTACGTCGATGTGATCGCGCTGCGGCAGGTCGCGAACCGTGACCTGCTTGCCGCCGTCGCCGGTCTCGAGCCAGCCGACGAGGCTGCGATCGAGCACGTCGATGTTGTGCTGGATGACGATCATCTGCGCGGCCTTCGGGGAGAGCGTCACCACGTCGCCCTTGCGGACGCGGTAGCTCGGGATGTCGACGCGGCGGCCGTTGACGTGGATGAGGCCGTGGTTGACGAACTGTCGGGCCTGGGGCCGGGTGGAGGCCCAGCCGGCGCGGAAGGTGACGTTGTCGAGGCGGGTCTCGAGAAGGATGAGCAGGTTCTCACCGGTTGGTCCCTGTATCCGGTTCGCCTCGTTGTAGGTCTTCTTGAACTGCTTCTCGAGGACGCCGTAGATGTACTTGGCCTTCTGCTTCTCCTGCAGCTGGGCGAGGTACTCCGAGCCGGCGTTGCGGCGACGAGTGCGGCCATGCGCGCCCGGAGGGAACGGACGACGCTCCATGGCGCGACGTCCCTTCTCGTTCTCGAACACGTTCACACCGAGACGGCGTGAGACGCGGACCTTGGGGCCGGTGTAACGGGCCATCTCAGTTCCTCCGTCGCTTCGGCTGGCGGCAGCCGTTATGGGGGATCGGGGTGACGTCCTTGATCGAGGAGACCTCGATGCCGGAGTTCTGCAGGGAGCGGACGGCGGTATCGCGCCCGGAGCCCGGGCCCTTGACCTCGACGTCGACACGGCGGATGCCGTGCTCTTGGGCGGCCTTCGCGGCGCGCTCAGCAGCGAGCTGGGCGGCAAATGGGGTGCTCTTGCGGGAACCCTTGAAGCCGACGGCTCCCGAGGAGGCCCACGAGATCACGTTGCCCTCGGTGTCGGTGATCGAGACGATCGTGTTGTTGAACGAGCTCTTCACATGCGCGACGCCGACGGAGACGTTCTTGCGATCGCGCTTGCGGGGCCTGCGGCCGCCGGGCTTGGTCTTGGCCATTACTTCCTCACTGCCTTCTTCTTGTTCGCGACGGTGCGCTTCGGTCCCTTACGGGTGCGGGCGTTGGTGTGGGTGCGCTGGCCGCGGACCGGGAGGCCCTTGCGGTGGCGGACGCCCTGGAGGCACCCGATCTCGATCTTGCGCTTGATGTCGTTCTGGACATCGCGACGGAGGTCACCTTCGATGGTGAGGTTGGCGTCGACGTAGGAGCGGATGCGGTTGACCTCTTCCTCGGTCAGGTCGGAGACCTTGACGTTCGGGTCGAGGTCGACAGCCGCGCACATGGTGCGGGCAGTTGTGCGACCGATGCCGAAGATGTACGTGAGGGACACCTCGAGCCGCTTGTCGCGGGGGATGTCGATACCGGCGATACGTGCCATGTCTTGTCTTCCTCGGCTCTTCCTCAGCCCTGACGCTGCTTGTGTCGGGGGTTGTCACAGATCACTCGGATCCGCCCGTGACGACGGATCACCCTGCACTTCTCACACATCTTCTTGACGCTCGGTCGGACCTTCACGGCTGCTGCCTCACTTGTAGCGGTAGGTGATGCGACCCCGGGTGAGGTCGTAGGGGGTGAGTTCCACCTGCACCTTGTCTCCCGGAAGGATGCGGATGTAGTGCATCCGCATCTTGCCGGAGATGTGGGCCAGAACCTTGTGGCCGTTCTCCAGTTCGACGCGGAACATCGCGTTCGGGAGTGATTCGACGATCGTTCCCTCGAGAACGATCGCGTCTTCCTTCGGTGTTGCCAGTGGACTCTCCTCGTTATCGGGCTGGGCCCGGGCGGACGTGTTTTCGGATGGCCGGGTGATTACGGCTCCGGGGGCGCGTGCCCACGGACCGACGGGCGATGCTATCGGCGGTATCGGACAACGCCAATGGGCGGTGCCTGCCCCTCATGCCCGTATGTGCTAGGGGAAATCGCCGTCATCTTCGCGACTCCACCACGTCGGTGAGGCGCTTGAACACGTTGTCGGGATGTCCGACGCCATTGACCACCACGAGCTGTCCGAGGTTGCCGTAGTGCTCGATCAAGGGTGAAGTCTGGGTCTCGTAAAGGTCGAGCCTGCGGTTGACGGCCTCGGGGGTGTCGTCGTCGCGTTGGGTCACGTCGCCGCCGCAGACATCGCAGATCCACGTGGTCGCGTCGGCACCCGTCGACGTGTAGTTGGTGCCGCAGTCACGGCAGACGCGTCGCGAGGAGATGCGCTCGAGAACGATCTCGCGGGGAACGTCGAGATCGATCACCACATGGATCGGACGCTGAGCGGTGATCTCGGCGAGGGCTTCGGCTTGGGCGACGGTGCGAGGGAATCCATCGAGGATGTAGCCACGAGTGCCAGCGTCGGGCTTGGCGAGACGCTCGCGCACGACGCCGATCATGGTCGAGTCGCCAACGAGCCCTCCGGACTCGAGAATCTCGCGCACCTCCTGACCGAGCTCGGTCCCCTCCCGGACCGCGGCGCGCAACACGTCACCGGTCGAGATGTGCGGCACGACATAGTGCCGGGCGAGGCGGACGCACTGCGTCCCCTTCCCGGCGCCCTGACGGCCGAGGATGATGAGGCGGGCCCCCGGGATCACGAGGGTTCCCTACTTGAGGAAGCCTTCGTAGTTCCGGAGCATCAACTGGGAGTCGATCTGCCTCATGAGCTCGAGGGCGACTCCGACGGAGATGAGCACGCTGGTGCCGGCGAACGCGAAGGTGCTCACGTCGGCGGCCCAGAGGAGGATGTAGGGCAGGATCGCGATGATCGCGATGAACACCGCTCCCGGCAGGGTGATCCGGTTGACGGCCTTCGCGAGGTAGGCCTCGGTCTGCGGGCCGGGGCGCACGCCGGGGATGAAGCCACCCTGTCGGCGGATCTGATCGGCCTGGCGGACCGGGTCGAAGGCGATCGAGTTGTAGAAGTAGGCGAAGGCGATGATCAATAGTGCGAACAGCGAGATGTAGACGACGTTCTGGCTGTTGAGGATGTACTGGTCGACGTACGACTGGATGCTCGCGCGCCACGAGCCCTCGGAGGCGTTGCCGAGGAAGCTGACGAGGATCGCCGGCAGCAGGAGCAGTGACGAGGCGAAGATGATCGGAATGACGCCCGACTGGTTCACCTTGAGCGGGATGTAGGTGTTCTGGCCGCCCATCATGCGGCGACCGACGACGCGCTTCGCGAATTGCACGGGGATACGGCGCTGCCCGAGTTCCACCCCGACGACCGCGACGATGATGCCGATGGTGAGGGCGACCATCGCGGCGAACCAGAAGAACTTGTTCAACTGGAGGATCGAGTAGAAGCCCGAGGGAAGGCCGGCGACGACCGAGGCGAAGATGATCATCGACATGCCGTTGCCGATACCGCGCTGGCTGATGAGCTCGCCCATCCACATGAGCACCGCGGTACCCACCACGAGCGTTGGGATGATCAGGTAGCCACGGGGCCAGATTCCGTCGGGGAGCAGAGGCACCGAGGGGGCCTGGACGGCCGAGTAGAACGCTCCCCCACCACCGTTGCCAAAGAGGAAGACGAGAACCGTCGCCTGCAGGAGCGACAGGGTGATCGTGACATAGCGGGTGTACTGGGTGATCTTCCGCTGGCCGACCGCACCCTGCTGTTGCAGTTCCTCGAGCTTCGGGATGACCACGCCGAGGACCTGCATGATGATGCTCGCCGTGATGTACGGCATGATCCCGAGGGCGAAGATCGAGAAGCTCTCGAAGGCACCGCCGGAGAACAGGTTGAAAAGGCCGAGCGCTCCGTCCTGAGCGCCCTCACGAAGCTGCTCGATGGCGAGCGGGTCGACGCCAGGCACGCGGATCGCCGCTCCCACCCGGTAGAGCGCCACGATGCCGAAGGTGAACAGGATCTTGTTGCGAAGGTCCTGGATCTTCAGGATGTTCTTGAGATTGGCGATCATGGCGACTCTCCGTCGGATGATGGTCGGTATGACACCGACCGCGGACCTAGGTCAGCGGTTGGCGAACTGGTTGCCCTTGACAGCGGGACGGCCTGCGCGGCCCTCCGCCTTGAAGGGGAGCTCAACGAGGGTCACCGAACCGCCGGCAGCCTCGATCGCGGCGCGAGCGGACTCGGACACCGCGTGAGCGGTGACGTCAACCTTCGAGCTGATCGAGCCGTGGGCGAGGATCTTCACGAACGCGCCCTTGCGGATCAGTCCCGCCTCAACGAGGCTCTCCGGGGTCACGCTGGACGCCCCGAGCTTGTCGAGTTGGTGCAGGTTGACCGGCGAGTACTCGACGCGGAACGGGTTGTTGAACCCCTTCAGCTTCGGGACGCGCTGCTTGAGCGGCATCTGGCCACCCTCGAAACCACGGCGAACCGTGTTGCGGGCGCGCTGGCCCTTGGTTCCGCGGCCTGCGGTCTTGCCGCCCTTGCCGCCGATGCCCCGGCCGACGCGCTTGCCGCGCTTCGTCGCTCCGGGAGCGGGTGCGAGTTCGTCGACGCGCATGTCACTCACCGCCTTCTGTTACTTCGACCAGGTGCGGGACACGCAGCAACATGCCGCGGATCTCGGGACGGTCGGGGAGGGTGTTGGTCTTGCCGATTCGGCCGAGGCCGAGGGCGCGCAGGGTGCCGCGGGTCTTCGGCTTCGCTCCAATAGACGACTTGATCTGGGTGACGGAGATCTGCTTCTCGCTCACTGGTGACCTCCGGCTCCGGCGGCCTGCTTGCGCCGCTCCTCGTAAGCGTTCAGCATGCCCTTCGGCACGAACGTGTCGGCAGCGAGTCCGCGACGGGCCGCGACCTCGTCGGGGCGCTGCAGCGACTTGAGGCCAGCGATCGTGGCGCGGGCGACGTTGATGTGGTTGGCCGAGCCGAGCGACTTGCACAGGATGTCGTGCACGCCGGCCTCCTCGAGGATGATCCGGGCTGCTCCACCGGCGATGACGCCGGTACCGGGCGCGGCCGGCTTCATGAGGACCTTGCCGCCACCGGTGGTGCCGAGCACCGGGTGGATGATCGTCGAACCGGCGAGGGGCACCTCGAACAGGTTGCGCTTGGCCTCCTCGGTGCCCTTTTGGATGGCGAGGGGCACTTCCTTGGCCTTGCCGTAGCCGAGACCGACGCGACCGTTGCCGTCACCGATCACGACGAGCGCGGTGAACGAGAACCGACGGCCGCCCTTGACGACCTTGGCGACGCGGTTGATGGTGATGACGCGCGACTCGCGGAGACCACCCTCGGTCTCGGCGGCGGGCGCGTTGTTGCTGTACATCGACATCAGAACTCCAGACCTGCTTCACGGGCGGCGGACGCCACAGCCGCGATGCGACCGTGGTAGAGGTAGCCGCCGCGGTCGAACACCACGGCGCTGACGCCGGCGGCCTTGGCACGCTCGGCGACGAGGGAACCCACCCGGTTGGCGGCGTCCACCGACGATCCACCGGTCGACCGGAGGTCGGTCTCGGTGGTCGAGGCGGAGGCGAGAGTGCGACCCGAGTCATCGTCGATGACCTGGGCGCTGATGTGCCGGTTGGAACGGTGTACGGCGAGACGCGGGCGGGCCGCGGTGCCGTGGATCTTCTTGCGGACGCGACGGTGACGGGTGATCCGTCCCTGACGACGTGCCTTGGCGATGTCACTCATGTCGACTCGATTCTCCGGCGATCACTTCTTGCCGGCCTTACCGGCCTTGCGCAGAACGCGCTCGCCGGCGTAGCGGACGCCCTTGCCCTTGTAGGGCTCGGGCTTGCGGATGCTGCGGATGTCGGCGGCGACCTGGCCGACGACCTCCTTGTCGATTCCCGTCACGATCACTTGGGTGGGCGCGGGGACCTCGAAAGTGATGCCGTCGGGGGCGGCCACGTTCACCGGGTGGCTGAAACCGAGGTTGAGGCGAAGGGCGTTCGGACCCTGCGCCTCGGCGCGGTAGCCGACGCCGACGATCTCAAGCTCCTTGCGGAAGCCGTCGGTGACCCCGATCACCATGTTGTTGACGAGGCTGCGGGTGAGGCCGTGCTTGGCCCGGTTGTCCCGATCGTCGTCGGGCCGGGTGAACACGAGCGACCCCTCGGCCTGCTCGATCTGGATCTCGCCGGGGATGGCGCGGCTGAGGGTGCCCTTCGGGCCCTTCACCGTGACCGTCCGGTCGCTGATGGTCACCTCAACCCCGTTGGGGAGGGCGACGGGAGCGTTCCCGATTCGTGACATGAGTCGTCTCCTACCGGATCACCAGACGTAGCAGAGCACTTCACCACCGACCTTGCGCCTGCGCGCCTCACGGTCGGTCATGAGCCCCTGGCTCGTGGACAGGACGGCCACACCGAGGCCACCGAGGACGCGCGGAAGCGCGTCGGCCTTGCGGTAGACCCGCAGACCCGGCGTGGAGATTCGACGGAGGCCCGAGATCGTGCGATCCCGCTCGTCGGAGTACTTCATGTCGATGGTCAGGACATCGCCGGGACCCTCCACGGCCGGAGCCACGGAGAAGCCGGAGATGTAGCCCTCAGCCTCGAGGACCTTGGCGAGGTTGACCTTCTGCTTGGACGACGGCATACGGACCTGGTCGTGCATCGCGGTGTTCGCGTTGCGGACTCGGGTCAACATGTCGGCGATCGGATCAGTGAGCATCGTTGTCCTCCCTCACCAGCTCGACTTCGTCAGACCGGGGATCTCGCCGGCGTGGGCGAGCTCGCGCAGGCACACTCGGCAGAGTCCGAACTTGCGGAACACCGAGCGGGGGCGTCCGCAGCGACGGCACCGCGTATATGCGCGGACCTTGTACTTCGGCTTGCCTGCTGCCTTGTTGATCAGTGATTTCTTGGCCATGTTCTCGTTCGCGTTCTCTTCAGTGCTCGGTCGGGGTCACTTCTTCTTGCCGCCGCGGTACGGCTGGCGTGAGCGCTTCTTGCGCGGCGCGTTGTCGGCGTCGGCACCCTGCTTGAAGGGGAAGCCGAAAGCGTCGAGGAGAGCCTTGCCCGCCTCATCGCTGGTCGCCGTCGTCACGATGGTGATGTCCATGCCCCGGGGCTGCTCGACCTTGTCGATATCGATCTCGGGGAACACGGTCTGATCGTTGAGGCCGAAGGTGTAGTTGCCCCGTCCGTCCCAGGAGTGGGCCGGGAGGCCGCGGAAGTCGCGGATACGGGGGATGGCGACGGCGATGAGACGGTCGAGGAACTCCCACATACGGTCTCCGCGGAGCGTCACCTTGGTGCCGATCGCCTGACCTTCACGAAGCTTGAAACCCGCGATTGACTTGCCCGCGATCGTCACGACGGGCTTCTGACCCGCGATGAGGGTGAGATCGGCCACCGCGTGCTCGAGCAGCGAGGGCTGCTGGGCGGCGCGGCCGACTCCCATGTTGATCACGATCTTCTCGATCGACGGGATCTGCATGACGTTCTCGATCCCGAGCTGGGTCTGGAGCTGGCCGCGCAATTCCTCGCGGTAGCGGACCTTCAGACGGGGCATGGTGGACGTGCTCACTTAATCACCTCTCCGGAAGGCCGGGCCACGCGCACCTTGGTGCCGTCAGCCTCGATGCGATATCCGACACGGACGGGCTTGCCCTTGTGCACGAGCATCACGTTCGAGACGTGGATCGGCATGTCCTTGTCGATGATGCCGGCCTGCTCATTGGCCTTGCGGGCCCGCTGGTGGCGCTTGGCCGTGTTGATGCCGGCGACGACCACCTTGTCCTGCTTGGGGAGCACGCGGTCGACGGTGCCCTCCTTGCCTTTGTCCTTGCCCGCGATCACGAGCACGGTGTCTCCCTTGCGGATCTTCATGTCAGATCACCTCCGGGGCGAGGGACACGATCCTCATGAACTTGCGGTCGCGCAGCTCGCGGCCGACCGGTCCGAAGATGCGGGTTCCGCGAGGAGTCAGGTCGTCCTTGATGATGACGGCGGCGTTCTCGTCGAAGCGGATGTAGCTGCCGTCGGGACGACGCTTCTCCTTCTTGGTGCGCACGACGACGCACTTGACGACGTCGCCCTTCTTGACGCCGGCGCCCGGGATCGCGTCCTTGACCGTCGCGACGAAGATGTCGCCGATTGAGGCGTAGCGACGGCGGGTTCCACCGAGCACCTTGATGCAGAGGACCTCCTTGGCGCCGCTGTTGTCGGCGACGCGGAGCCTCGACTCCTGCTGGATCATCGGGCACGCTCCAGGATCTCGATAACGCGCCAGCGCTTGTTCTTCGACAGCGGCCTGGTCTCCATGACCCGGACGCGGTCGCCGACGTGGGCGTCGTTGGTCTCATCGTGCGCGTGCAACTTCTTGGTGCGCACAACGAACTTGTTGTACCGGGCGTGACGAACGCGGTCGGTCACGGTCACCACGACGGTCTTGTCCATCGCGTCGGAGGTGACGACGCCGTCGCGGGTCTTGCGTGACGCCCGGGTGGTGGTCTCGGTCTCGCTCATGGGTTCAGCTCTCTGCCTCGGCCGCGGCGATCTCCCGCTCGCGGATCAGGGTGTTGATGCGCGCGATACGTCGACGCGCCTGCTTGATCTCGTGGGTGTGCTCGAGCTGGCCAGTCGCGTTGCGGAAGCGGAGGTTGAGCGCCTCGTGCTTCGTCGCGCGCAACTCCTCGGTGAGCTCGGCGATGTCTTTGTTCTTCAAGTCGTCCTTCTTCGCCATGACGATCAGATCTCCTCATCTCGGGTGAGAATTCGGGCGCGGATCGGAAGCTTCTGGATCGCCTTGTTCATGGCGATCTTCGCTTGGGCCTCGTCGGGGAACGACAGCTCGAAGAGAATGCGGCCGGGCCGCACGACGGCCACCCAGAACTCGGGGTTGCCCTTACCTGAGCCCATGCGAGTCTCCGCCGGCTTCTTGGTGACCGGCTTGTCCGGGAAGACGTTGATCCAGACCTTGCCACCACGCTTGATGGAGCGGGTCATGGCGATACGGGCAGCCTCGATCTGACGGGCGGTGATCCAGCCCGGCTCGAGAGCCTGGATTCCGTACTCGCCGAAGGACAGCTCGGTTCCGGCCTTGGCGACGCCTCGGGTGCGGCCTCGATGGTGCTTGCGATGTGCGACCTTGCGCGGCATCAACATGGTGTTCTCCTCGACCCTTCGTTCTCAGTCGTCACCGCGGAAGTGCGGTGTCTCGTGGCCCTCGCGGGTCTGGCGGGTGATGGTCTCTTCCTCGTCAAGGAGCTTCTCGAGTTCGGGGTCGGCCTCACGGACGAGTGGGGCGGCCTCAACGGTCTCCTCGCTACGGGGGCCGGCCGACGAAACGACGCGGCGGGCGGCGTCGGCGGTCTGACCGGAGGTCTCGCCGACAGCCATCGCGGCCTCACGGGCGATCTTGTCCTCGTTCGCGGAGCGATAAGGAACGATCTCACCCTTGTAGAGCCAAACCTTCACGCCGACGCGGCCGTTGGCCGTCTTGGCCTCGCGGAAGCCGTAGTCGATGTCGGCCCGGAGGGTGTGCAGGGGCACGCGGCCCTCGCGATACCACTCGGTGCGGCTCATCTCAGCTCCGCCGAGGCGACCCGAGCACTGCACCCGGATGCCGAGGGCACCGGCGCGCTGGGCGTTCTGGACGGCGCGCTTCATCGCGCGACGGAAAGCGATGCGGTTGGCGAGCTGGTCGGCGACACCTTGGGCGACGAGCGCGGCGTCGAGCTCGGGGGTCTTGATCTCGACGATGTTGAGCTGGATGCGCGGGTTGCCGGTGACCTTGGTGATCATCTGGCGGAGCTCGTCAGCCTGGGCGCCCTTGCGGCCGATCACGATGCCCGGGCGGGCGGTGTGGATGTCGACGCGCAGCTTGTCGCGGGTGCGCTCGATCTCGATGCGGCTAATCGCAGCCGACTCGAGGCGCTCCATGATCGTGTCGCGGATCTGCCAGTCCTCGGTGAGGTACTGCTTGTAGTCGCGGTCGCTGAACCAGCGGCTCTTCCAGTCGGTGCTCACGCCGAGGCGGAAGCCATAGGGGTTGATCTTCTGACCCATCAGTTGTTCTCCTCGTCGGCTGACTCGTCGGCCGCTTCCTCAGTGGTGTCGTCGGCCGCGTCATCCGCAGCATCCTCAGCAGATTCGTCGTCGGAGGCAGCAGCGTCGTCCGCCGCGTCCTCAGCCGTGTCGTCCGCCACTTCGACAGCGTCGGCCTCAGCAACCGTCTCATCGGAGACGTCCTCGATCGAGTCGCCCTCAACCACGTCGTCCTCGACCTGGTCGCTCGACTCTTGGGCGGCCTCGGCCCGGCGACGGCTCGCGTCGACGCGGGCCCGGCGAGCGGCGGCAGCGGAGGCGGAGGCCCCCTCAGCCTTGGCGCGGAGGATCTCGAGACGGTCGTCGCTCATGCGGGCGACGATGACCGTGATGTGACAGGTGCGCTTGCGGATGCGGGTAGCTCGGCCGCGGGCCCGGGGACGGAATCGCTTAAGGGTGGTGCCCTCGTCAGCGAAGCAGGCGACGACGAAGAGCTCTTCGGCGTCCTGGCCCTCGTTGTTGACCGCGTTGGCGACGGCGGAGCGGAGCACCTTGCGGATGTCGCGCGCGATGTCGCGCTGGGTGAGTGCGAGCACCTCATCGGCCCGACGAACGTCAAGTCCGCGAATCAGGTCGAGCACCACTCGGGCTTTGTAGGCCGAGGAGCGCACGTGCTTGGCGACCGCCTTGGTGCCCGATCGCTCACCAGCGCGGGCCATCGAGGGGGTCTGAGCCTCGTTGAGCTTGGGACCGGTCATCAGCGCCTCGCTCCCTTCTCCTGGCCGGCGTGGAACCGGAAGGTGCGGGTCGGGCTGAACTCGCCGAGCTTGTGGCCGACCATCGACTCGGTGATGTAGACGGGCACATGCTTGCGGCCGTCATGGACGGCGATGGTGTGACCGACCATGTCGGGGATGATCGTGGATCGGCGCGACCAGGTCTTGATGACCTTGCGCTCTCCGGCGGCGTTCTGAGCGTCCACCTTCGACAGCAAATGGCCGTCGACGAAGGCGCCCTTTTTGAGACTACGAGACATCGTTCCTCACCTCTTCCCGGGTCACCGCCGGCCCTTGCCGGAGCGACGACGACGGACGATCAACCTCTGACTGGCCTTGTTCTTGTCGCGGGTGCGACGCTCGGGCTTGCCCCACGGGCTCACCGCGGGACGTCCGCCCGAGGTGCGGCCCTCACCACCACCGAGGGGGTGGTCGACGGGGTTCATGGCCACACCGCGGGTCTGGGGGCGAACGCCCTTCCAGCGGTTGCGGCCGGCCTTGCCGATCTTGACGAGCTCATGCTCGGAGTTGCCCACCTCGCCGACAGTGGCGCGGCAGTCAATCAGGACACGCCGCATCTCTGTGGAGGGCATACGCAGGGTCGCGAACTCTCCCTCTTTGGCCACGAGCTGAACAGCGATTCCTGCGGAACGACCGATCTTGCCGCCCTGACCGGGACGGAGCTCCACGTTGTGGACCGTCGTACCGACGGGGATGTAGCGAAGCGGAAGGGCGTTACCCGGACGGATGTCGGCGCCCTGGCCGCTCTGGACCGTGTCACCGACGCTCAGACCCTTCGGCGCGAGGATGTACGACTTCACGCCGTCGGCGTAGTGGATGAGCGCGATGCGGCAGGTGCGGTTCGGGTCGTACTCGATCGAGGCGACACGACCCGGCACGCCGTCCTTGACGCGCTTGAAGTCGATGATGCGATATCGGCGCTTGTGCCCACCACCGCGATGACGCGAGGTCTTGCGGCCGTAGGAGTTGCGACCTCCGCTCTTCGGAGCGGGGGCGAGCAGCGTCCTCTCGGGCGAGGAGGCCGTGATCTCGGAGAAGTCGGACGAGGTTTGGAAGCGACGTCCGGGGCTGGTCGGCTTGCGTGTGCGGATAGCCATGATGACCTCAGTTCTCGAACAGCGGGATATCCCCCGCTGCCAGCGTGACGATGGCCCGCTTCGAGTCGGGCTTGGAACCGCGGCGGTTCGAACCCCGCACACGGGTGGCCTTGCCTTTGCGGTTGGCCGTGTTGACCTTGCGCACCTCGACGCCCCAGATGGCCTCGACGGCATCGCGGATCTCGGGCTTGGAGGCCGAACGGGCGACCTTGAACGTGTACACACCGGCCTCCATGAGCGCGTAGCTCTTCTCGGAGACGACCGGGGCGATGATGATGTCGCGTGGGTCCTTCATCAGGAGGCGTCACTTTCTGCGGCTGCCGAGCTCGGCAGGGTCGAACTGGTGAACACGACGGTGTCGTTGCAGAGCACGTCGTAGGCGTTCAGCTCGCCGGTCGTAATGAGCTGCACCTCGGGAATGTTGCGGAGGCTGAGCGCGGCGTTCGCGTCGGAGGGATCGAGCACGACGAGCACGCGGCCCTCAACACCGAGCGCGGCTAGGGCGGCGACGCCCGCCTTGGTGCTCGGGGAGTCGAAGCCCCATTGATCGACGACGATCACACGACCCTCGGCGGCCCGATCGGAGAGCGCCGAGCGCAGTGCGAGGCGGATCATCTTCTTCGGGGTGCGTTGGGCGTAACCGCGGGGCTTCGGCCCAAGCGCGATTCCACCGCCGCTGAAGTGCGGTGCGCGGATGGAGCCTTGGCGGGCGTTACCGGTGCCCTTCTGGCGGTAGGGCTTCGCGCCACCACCGGAGACCTCGCTACGGGTCTTCGTGCTCTGCGTTCCGGAGCGGCGGGCCGCGAGCTGGGCGGTCACCACCTGGTGCATGACCGGCACGTTCGGCTGGATGCCGAAGTAGGACTCGTCGAGTTGGACCTTGCCGGCGTCACCGCCGGAGACCTTCTTCATCGTGATCTGAGCCATGTCAGGAACCCTTCACCGCGGCCTTGACGGCGGAACGGACGTGGACGACTCCTCCGTTGGGGCCCGGAACCGAGCCCTTCACCACGAGGAGGCCCCGCTCGGCGTCGGAGTCGACGACCTGCAGGTTGAGCGTGGTCACCTGCTCGTGACCCATGTGACCGGACATCTTCAAACCCTTGAAGACGCGGCCGGGGAACGAGCAGGCACCGATCGAGCCGGGGGCGCGATGGTGCTTGTGGTTACCGTGGCTGGCGCCCTGACCGCGGAAGTTGTGGCGCTTCATGGTTCCGGCGAATCCCTTACCGCGGCTGGTCGCGGTCACGTCGACCAGCGAGCCCGCTGGGATCTGCTCGACGGTGATTTCCTGACCGACCTCGAACCCGTCGACCGAGTCGAGACGCAGCTCGACGAGGTTGCGGCCGGGCTGAACGCCGGCGGCGGCGAAGTGCCCGGCGGCCGGCTGGTTCATCTTCCTAGGGTCGCGCTGCCCGTAGGTGACCTGAAGTGCGGTGTATCCGTCGCGCTCGGTGGTCTTGATCTGCACCACGCGCATCGGGTCAACCCGCAGAACGGTCACCGGGACGATCCGGTCGTCGACCCACCGCTGGGTCATGCCGACCTTCTCGCCGACGATCGCTGTCTGTGCCATGACGGCTTCCTCTTCGTTGATCGAGCCCCGAGGGGCTATCCACTCTGTTCGGACCGCCCCGGGCCATCCGGCTCGGTCCTGTCGCTCAGGGCCGTATGGCCCTTGGTCACGCAAATGCTCCGCTGCCCATCGGGCATGCGGAGCACGCTGTCTGGTTGTCGCCGTGAGGTCCCCGGTCGGACCGGGCTCGCACGGACATCGGTTGCCTTCCGCGCCGGGAAGTCCCCGGACACGAGGAAGGGATGCTATCGGCGCCTCAGCGCCTTCCAACTTCGGGGTCGCGCGCCGATTCTCAGCCGAATCGGGCCCGGATCCACTCCGTCACGAGTTCCATCGCCTCGGGACGATGACCCTCGAAGTAGTGCGGAGCCCCAGTGAGTTCGTGGAAAGTGAGGTCGGACGCACCCGAGGAGGAGGCGATCTCAGCGGCCTGGTGTCTGCGGATCTCGGTGTCAGCGGTCGGGTGCACCAGAAGTGTCGGCACCCTCACCTCAGGAATGGTGTCGGCGAGTCGAGCCCGGCTCGACAGGGCAGACCAGGTGCTCAGCCAGCCCCGGGGCGTCATGGTGCGGGCGAGACCACCTCTGCCATAGTTGGCGTCAAGGGGATCTGGGAAGGCGAACAGGCTGCCAAGCGGCCGGTCGTCTGGGTCGATGGAGAGGTCGAGGTAGGCCGGATCGGCGAGCGTTCGGTAGATCGTGAGATACGGCGTGTTCACCGATCTCCGCCGCGCCCGGCCCCACGCAGCAGGATCCGCCTGTCGATCGATCGATCGCGCCTCACCTCGCGCTTCGGCGGCCGCCTCGATCGCTGCTCGCGCTCGCTGATCGATCCGCGCGATCCGCTCGAGTTGTGCCGCGCGGTAACGAGTGACCCAGTCGGGGTCGTAGAAGCAGGGTTCGGGCCAGGGCCGCCAGCCGTTCTCAGGCGCGTACATATCGAGGTCGGGATCGACCGAGAGCGGATCGTTTTCATCGGTCACCGAGGGATCGATGACCTGACCCATGAATACGCCCTCCCCAGGATGGGCTGCGAGACCGACCCAAGCGTCGCCGATTCGGTGCTCGACATGGGCGAGGGCCATGAGCGAACCGCCGCCCGAGTTTCCGAGGAGCACAACCGACTCCGCTCCCCGTCGGATCGCCTCGCCATGGGCGGTGACCACATCTCGAGCTGCGAGCTCATGAAGGCAGTCGGCGTCGTTATTGAGATAGCGCGTGTTGAAGGCGATGACCGGGAACCCCGCCGCAGCGAGCAACGGAGCCGCGTAGTGCACCGAGAAGTCGCCTCGGGGGTGTGCCAGGAGGGTCCAGGTTCGCGAGGCGCGCCCGTGAGCGGGCGTCCAGACGATGCCGGTGAGGAGCGCCCCGTCGTCGGAGACGAGTCGAATCGGCTCGCGGTCGAGCGCCGCGCGGGGCTCGTCCTCGGGAAGCGGCCAGTACCCCAACCCGAAGGGTCTGATCGCCCCGGTCATCGCGTCCGCGGCCGAAGCCATCACCTCAACCTAGACGGGCTGGGACCTCACAGGCCCCGCGGCGCCTCAGGAGTCAGGGCGGCTGGTCAAGATGACGCTGAGATCGATGAGTTCATCGTCGCGGCGGACCGTCACGATGGTGAGATCACCGGGTTCGAGATCGCGAATCGCCGCGATCAAACCCGCCACACCCTCGACGGGCGACCCATCGATGGCGATCACGATGTCATCCCGTTCGATCCCCGCGGTGTCGGCGGGGGTGTCGGCGCGTACATCGGTGATCAGGGCCCCGAGACCGCCATCGGTGCGGTCGTCGAGTCCAACCCCGAGGAAGCCCTCCTGGCGTGGGGTTCCACCCGCTTGCTGGCGAAGCGAGGTGAGGATCGGCAGGGCCTCCTCCGCGGAGATGGCGAAGCCGATGTTGGAGGCCGCCGTTGTGGCCGAACCACGGGCGACCGCGGTGTTGATACCGACGACCTGACCGAGGGCGTTCACCAACGGACCGCCCGAGTTACCTGACGAGATCGCCGCGTCGGTCTGCACCAGGCCGTCGAGGGCGCCGCTCTCGGTGACGATGGTTCGGTTCAACGCCGAGACGATGCCGAGGGTGACGCTCGGCGCGCCATCGAGGTTGAGGGCGAACCCGATCGCCATCACCTCGTCGCCGATCCGCACGGAATCAGGAGCCACGAAGGTGGCCGGGCGGAAGCCGTCGCCCTCAATGTCGATGATCGCGAGATCGTTGCCGACGTCGTAGGCCAACAGCTCGGCGGAGCGGGGTTCGGTCTCACCCGCGAGGCGCACCCGGATCTCGGTCGCACCCTCAACGACGTGCGCGTTGGTGACGATCTCTCCGTCGGCCGAGGTGATGATGCCGGTCCCGACCGAGCCTCCTGCCCCGAAGCGACCTCCGCCGAGGTCGGCCATGACGGTCGCGACACTCGGCCCGACGAACTCGGCGACAGCAGCGACGTCAAGGCGTGGGAGGGCTTCGGTGCGCTCGGGTCCGACTTCGAAGGCGACCGTGTCGGCGTCGACTGGTCGCGCGCTCGGGGAGTCATCGGAGCCTGAGAACACCAAGTCGACGGTCGCGCCACCGGTGAAAGCGAGCACGAACGCGAGCGCGATGCCAAGCGCGGCACTCGGTCGGCGACGCCGCGCTGGCTCGGGAGCCGCCGGCGGAGGGGGCGGAGGCAACTGGCTCATGCTGAAGGTCTAGCAACGGGAATGGCCCGCTGCTTCTCGCAGCGGGCCATTCTCACGTTCTCTTTACCCGTTGCCGGGCGGCGTTGGGCGGTGGGTCAGCCCTTGGCCTCGCTCAGCGCGTCCGAGAACTCGGTCTCGAAGTCGCCGGTATCGGTGATGAACTCGAGCTTCGAGCGGTCCGACGGGTAGACCGTCTCGTCGGCGAGGAACTCGGGATCCATGAAGGGCACGGATGCCTCGTTCGGGCTGCCGTAGTAGTTCCACTCACTCAACTGAGCGCCGTTCTCAGCGTCGAGGATGAAGTTGATGAAGCTGTGGGCCGTGCAGGGATGCGGGGCGTCGAAAGGCACCGCCATGTTGTCGGTCCAGATCGTGCCGCCCTCATCCGGGACGAAATACGTGTAGTTGTCCGGGTTCTCCGCCTCGTCGATACCGACGACCATGTTTCCGGAGTAGCCGTGCGCGACGGCGGTCTCGCCCGTCGCCAACAACTCGTCGTACTGGTCGGAATCAAAGGCCGCGATCCGGTCGACAGCGTCGGCAACGAGCGCCTTCGCCTCGGCGAGCTCATCGGCCGAGGTGGTGTTCAGCGAGTAGCCGAGGTACTTCAGCGCTGCGCCAAGGGTCTCACGAGGATCGTTGAGCAGGGTGATGCGCCCGTCGAAGTTCGCCGAGAGCTCGGGATCGAAAATCAGGCCCCAGGTGCGAGGAGTGTCCTCACCCATGACGGTGAGGTCGACACCGAGGCCGGTGGTCCCCCACTGGTAGGCGGCGACATACGCGCCATCGGGATCGTAGGGCGGCGGGTTGAACTCCGCTGAGAGGTTCGACATGTTGGGGATCGCGTCGAGATTGAGCGGCATCAGGGAGCCCTCCTCGATCATGATCGACACCATGTAGTCCGATGGGACGATCACGTCGTAGCCCGAGTTGCCAGCTGCCACGATCGGCTGCATCGCCTCGTTGGAGTCGTAGTTGTCCTCGATGACCTCGACGCCGTACTCGGCGGCGAAGGCGTCCTTCAGTTCGGGATCGATGTACTCCGACCAGTTGTAGAGGTAGAGGTCGCCGTCGACCTGACCGGTCTCGCAGTCATCGGCCGAGCCTGAGTCGCCAGAGTCCCCACCGCAGGCGGCGAGGGTGATCATGGGGAGCACCGCCAGCGGCAGAAGCCGACGCGCCCTCCGGAAACGGTTGTTCATGTTGTTCCCCCTTGTTATTCGGAGTTGGTCCGTCCGCGGACGGCTTGTGCACGCTGCAACGCCACCGAGCCCGCCACCAGGGTGAGCGACGCCAACAACATGATCACCGACACCGCGTTGATCGTTGGCGTCACGCCCTTGCGGATGAGCGAGAAGACGTATACCGGGAGCGTAGTGCTGCCAGGGCCGGCCACGAACTGCGTGACCACCACATCGTCGAGCGACAGGGTGATCGCGAGCAGCGCCCCACCGAGCACACCGGGAGCGATGAGCGGAAGGGTGACGTAGCGGAACGCCTGCCAGCGGTTGGCGTAGAGGTCGGCCGCGGCCTGTTCCAGCGTGGCGTCCATGCCGGCGATGCGCGCCCTCACCACCACCGAGACGAAGGCGATATTGAAGGCCACGTGGCTGACGACGATCGTCGCGAACCCTTTCGAGAGACCGAGCCCGAAGAGCAGGTCGACGAGATCGAAGGCCTGAGTGAAGAACATCAGCATCATCACGGCCATGGTGACGTCGGGGATGATGATCGGCAGATACAACAGCGCGTCGAAGACCCGTCGGCCACGGAACTTGAACCTCTCAAGGGCGAGAGCCGACATGGTGCCGAGCACGGTCGCGATCACCGTCGACACCAGAGCCACCCTCACCGACACGCCGATGGTCTTTTGGATACGAGAGTCGTCGAAGAGGCGCGCGTACCACTCGGTGGTGAATCCACCCCACTCCCCCGGGATCCGACTGCCGCTGAACGAGTAGACAGCCAAGAGGATGATCGGGGCGTACAAGAAGGCGATCACCAGCGCGCTGTTGGATCGCAACAGCCAGCGGGTGGTCGGCGCGATCGACCGTCCACTCACAGGTTCTTACCCCCGGCTCGGAAGTAGATGATCGTCGACACGAGCATCACCGCCATGAGCACGAACGACAGCGAGGCCCCGACGGGCCAGTTCCGCGCGGTGAGGAACTGCGTGACGATGTAGGAGCCAAGCAGGGTCTCCTTGCCCCCGCCGAGGAGTTCCGGGGTGACGTAGGCGCCCATCGACGGCACAAAAACGAGGATCGACCCGGCGATGACCCCCGGCATCGTGAGAGGCAGCACCACCTTGCGGAAGCTCGCCGGTCCGGAGGCGTAGAGGTCGCGGCTGGCCTCAACGAGACGCCAATCGAGCCGGTCGATCGAGGCGAAGAGCGGCAGGATCATGAACGGCAGGTAGGCGTAGACGAGCCCGATCACAACAGCGGTTTTCGTGAACAGGATCTCGGTCGGCCCAAGACCGATCGACTCCGTGAACGACGAGATCGGGCCTCCCGACGACAGCAGCAACCGCCAGGCGTAGTTGCGCACCAGAAAGTTCGTCCAGAAGGGGATCATCACGGCCACGAGGAGCAAGTTGCGCACGGTGGCAGATCGGGTCGCGCAGAAGTACGCGAAGGGATAGGCGATCACCAGGCAGAGCACGGTGGTGATGAGGGCGAGTACCACCGAACGGATCACCACGTTTCGGACGATCGGCTCACCGAGCTTGCGATAGGCCTCAAGGTTCCAGTCCGAGAGCGCCGTGGAGCCGCTGGAGGTGCGAGTCGCGAAGCTGTACACGAGCACGATCACCAGTGGCACCGCGAAGAACAGCACCATGTAGGCAAAGGACGGCAGCGCGAGCAGCAGACCCCGCCGACGTTCAGCTACCTCCCCGCGACGCTCCGCCTCCCCGAGGGCGGTCTCGAGAGCATCCGCGTCGGGGAGAACAGTCACGGTCGAACCACCGCGATGGCGTCGTCGCGCCACCACATCGCCACCCGGTCGCCCACCTCGTGGCGATCGAGGTCCGGCCGATGATCGGTCTCCACCTCAATGGTCATCCAGTCGAGAGCGACCCGGTAGACGATGCTGTTCCCGAGGAACGTGACCGTGGCGACCTCTCCCTCGAGGGAGGCATGACCCTCTGGAGCCGCGCCCGCTCGGTCGATCATGACCCGCTCCGGGCGGAGGCTCACCTGCACCGCGTCACCCACCGACACGACCCCATCGGCAACGGAGGGAACGGTCACCCGATCGCCGTTCGCCAAGCACACTCGGTCGTGGGCCTCGAGGGTCCCGGCCAAGAAATTCGAACGCCCGATGAAGTCGGCGACGAACCGGTCGACCGGCGCGTCGTAGATCTCCTCCGGTGTGCCGACTTGGAGCAGCCGCCCGGAGTCCATGACCCCGATCCGGTCGGAGAGAGCGAGGGCCTCTTCCTGGTCGTGGGTGACGAATACGAAGGTGATTCCCACCTCACGCTGGAGCTGCTTCAGCTCGAACTGCATCTCTTGGCGGAGCTTGAGGTCGAGAGCGGCGAGGGGCTCGTCGAGCAGGAGCACCTTCGGTCGATTGACGAGGGCACGAGCCAAGGCGACGCGCTGTTGCTGACCGCCCGAGAGTTGAGCGGGTCGGCGGTTCTCCATGCCGCCCATGCGCACGAGCGAGATGGCCTCGGACACCCGTCGGGCAACATCAGCCTTCGGCGTCTTCGACATCCGCAGGCCAAAGCCGACGTTGTCGGCGACGCTCATATGGGGGAAGAGCGCGTAGTTCTGGAAGACGGTATTGACGGGGCGTCGGTTCGGGGGAAGGGGGCCGACCTCGGATCCGAAGATCTTGAGGCTGCCGGCCGACGGGATCTCCAGCCCGGCGATCATGCGCAAGGTCGTGGTCTTACCGCACCCGGACGGTCCGAGGAGGGCGAAGAACTCTCCGTCCCCGATATCGAGATCCACGGAATCGACGGCGACGACGTCGTCGAAGTGCTTCGACACGGCGCGGAGAGACACGGCTGGAGCTGCGGCGGTCTCTGTCACTGGCGGCGAACACTAGTGGACTCACCGCTCATTGCAAGAGGCCCCGGAACGCTGAGAACCCCGCCCATCGGGCGGGGTTCTCAGCATTTCCGATCGGCCGAAGCCGTCGGCGCCGTCTCAGGCGTTCTGGATTTTGATCTCGATGTCGACGCCGGCCGGGAGCTCGATCCGCTGGAGCGAGTCGATGGTCTTGGCGTTCGGGTTCACGATGTCGATCAACCGCTTGTGGATCCTCATCTCGAAGTGCTCGCGTGAGTCCTTGTCGACGTGGGGGCCACGGATGACGGTGTACCGGTGCTTGTCGGTCGGCAACGGGATCGGGCCGCGCACGGTGGCGTCGGTCCTGTTAACCGTCTCCACGATCTTCTTCGTGGACTGGTCGATGATCTCGTGGTCGAAGGCCTTCAACCGGATTCGGATGCTCTGGGCCATGTGCTTCTCGTCTCTTTGTCGTTCAGGGGGTCACTTGATGATTTTCGTGACGCGACCCGCACCAACCGTGCGACCACCCTCA
>JAFMMJ010000061.1 GCA_017859785.1 Ilumatobacteraceae bacterium | reverse complement strand
TGGCTCGCCGATCGCGCCCGAGAGGCCTTCGCCTAGCCGGCGGCGATCACCGTACGCACGTGGTCGACGACCTGGTCGGCCGGCACATCGACCCGCTCGCCACTGCGGCGATCCTTCACCTCGAACAGCCCGTCGGGCACGCCGCGTCCTGCCACGATGATGGTCGGCACGCCGATCAACTCCGCGTCCTTGAACCGGACACCGGGGGAAACCCCTTCGCGGTCGTCAATGAGCACCCGCACACCGGAGGCCTCGAGCCGCGAACCGAGTTCCTCGGCCGCGGCGCGCTGCGGACCGCCCTCCTTGCCAGCGATCACGAGGTGCACGTCGGCTGGGGCGACCTCCCGAGGCCAGCAGAGGCCGTCGTCGTCGCAGGTCGCTTCGGCGATCGCGGCGACCGCGCGTGACACCCCGATCCCGTAGGACCCCATAGTGACGGTCACCTGTTGACCGTCGGCGTCGAGCACCTTGAGTCCGAGCGCCTCGGCGTACTTCGTGCCGAGTTTGAAGATGTGTCCGATCTCGATGCCGCGAGCGATTTCAAGTTGAGCGCCACAGCGGGGGCATGGATCGCCGTCGAGCACCTCGGCCGCCTCGATGGTGCCGTCGGGAGTGAAGTCGCGGCCGAGGGTGAGATCGACAACGTGGCGGCCCGGCTGGTCTGCGCCGGTCACCCAGCGCGAGCCGACGGTGATGCGTGGATCGACGAGGAAGCGGATACCCGAGGAGCGTTCGGTGCCGAGCGCCCCGGGCCCGATGTAGCCCTTCACGAGGCTGGGATAGGCGGCGAAGTCGGCCTCGCCGAACGGGTGGACCTCGGCGGGAGCGACTTGGGCTTCAACGCGACGGAGGTCGACCTCGCGGTCGCCAGGCACACCGATGGCGAGCGCCTCGGAGGTGCCGTCGGGATGATCGAGCCTTACGACGATGTTCTTGAGCGTGTCCGAGGCGGCCCACGGCCGATCATCTCGGGCGAGCTCAGCCGCGCTGTTGAGATGGTCGACGAGTGTGTCGATGGTCGGTGTGTCAGGGGTGTCAACAACCTTGGCCGCCGGCGCTGCCGCCGGGTCGGCGGCCGAGGGCGTCTCGGTGGTGACGGCCTCGGTGTTGGCGGCGTAGTCGCAGGATGAGCAGCGAACGAAGGTGTCCTCGCCAGCGTCGAGAGGGGCGAGGAACTCCTCGGAGTCCGAGCCGCCCATTGCGCCCGACATCGCCGAGACGATCACATAGGGCAGCCCGAGGCGGTCGAAGGTGGTGATGTAGGCGGCTCGATGCATCGCGTAGGAGCGGTCGAGTCCCTCGGAATCGACATCGAATGAGTACGAGTCCTTCATCACGAACTCGCGCCCGCGGAGCAGTCCAGCGCGCGGCCGAGCCTCATCTCGGTACTTGGTCTGGATTTGGTAAATCGAAAGTGGAAGGTCCCGGTACGAGGAGAACAGGTCCTTTACGACCAGGGTGAACATCTCCTCGTGGGTCGGTGCCAGCAGAAAGTCGTTGCCGCGGCGGTCGACGAGCCGGAAGAGGTTCGGTCCGTACTCCGTCCACCGGCCGGTCGCCTCGTAGGGCTCTTTGGGGAGCAGCGCGGGGAAGTGGACCTCTTGGCAGCCGGCCGCGTCCATCTCCTCCCGAACGATCCGCTCGACATTGCGAAACACGATCCAGCCGAGAGGTAGCCAGGTGAACCCGCCGGGGGCCGCTCGGCGGACCATGCCGGCCCGCACCATGAGTCGATGCGAGGCGACCTCGGCGTCAGCGGGGTCCTCACGCAGCGTTCTCAGGAAGAGGTTCGACATGCGGAGCACCCGGGCACGATACCCCTCGGACTCGGTATACTCAGGGGAGCTGTTTGGTTACCTGACCGAAGGCGTGGGGTTCGCCCCACGCCTTGTTTGTTGGATGGCCCGACAGTCGGAGAACCGAACATGACGACGATGACGAACGAGGCCCCGACGAGGGCAGAAGGGGGGTTGACGATGGGTTCCCATCCCGCGATCGATCGGCTCCGCGAGATCGTCATCCCCATCGTCGACGACCTCGGCCTCGACCTGTATGACCTCGAGCAGCGCGGTGGCACGTTCCGGGTCACCGTCGATACCCCTCCGGGCTCGGAACGCGGCATCGATCTCGACGAGCTCGCTCTGGTGACTCGTTCGATCTCCCGTGAACTCGACCACGTCGACCCGATTCCGGGTCGCTACACGCTCGAGGTCACCAGCCCCGGTGTCGAGCGCACCCTCCGCACCCCAGAGCACTTCGCCCGTGAGATTGGCAAGACCGTCTCGGTCCGCCTCCGCGATCCCGAGGCAGCCGAACGGCGCCTGAACGGACTCCTTGTAGCCGCCGACGCCGACACCGCAACCATCCGAGTAGGGATAGACGATGAGGGTCAACCCTTAGACCGAGTGATTCGCTTCGACGGCATCGATCGGGCGCGCACCGTGTTCGAGTGGGGGCCCGCGCCGAAGCCTGGCGGGCCGAAAAAGGGCCAAAAGTCTCGCGCCAACCGGGCGACGCCCCTGGGCGCAGAATCGAGCGGCGGGGAGGTCCCCGTGCGCGACAGCCAAGACATCACACCTTCAACGACGGAGGAGACACCGTGAGCAATCTCGACATGAGCGAGGCCATCCGCATGCTGGCCGTGGAGAAGGGACTGTCGGTTGACGCCCTGCTTCACGTGCTCGTCGACGCCATGGCCAGCGCCTACAAGCGTCGACCGGGAGCGGCCGACGAAGTGGTCGTCGAGGTCAACCCGGAGACGATGGACTTCACATTCATCGCCTACGACCTCGACGAGGAGGGGAACTGGATCAACGAGCGCGATGACACCCCGAAGCGGGAGGAGCTCGGCCGCATCGCGGCGACGACCTTCCGTCAGGTGATGTCGCAGCGCATCCGCGAGGTCGAGCGTGACCGCAAGTTTGAGGAGTACGCCAACCGCGAGGGTGACATCGTCACCGGCATCATCCAGCGCACCGAGGCCCGCTACGCCCTCCTCGACCTCGGTCGTGTTGAGGCACTCCTTCCCCAAGCCGAGCAAGTTCCCTTCGAGCGTCCGAACACCGGCGACCGATCGAAGGCCTACATCGTCGAGGTCCGCAAGACCTCCAAAGGCCCGCAGATCGTCGTCTCCCGAACCCACCCCGGCCTCATCAAGCGGCTGTTCGAACTCGAGGTGCCCGAGATCGCCGACGGCATTGTCGAGATCAAGGCCTGCGCCCGGGAGCCCGGACACCGCACGAAGATCGCGGTCTGGTCCAACGACAACAATGTTGATCCCGTCGGCGCTTGCGTCGGCGCGCGCGGCGCCCGTGTCCGCATGGTCGTCAACGAGTTGCGGGGCGAGAAGATCGACATCGTGCCGTTCAGCGACGACCTCGCTGATTTCGTGGCCAAGGCGCTCTCGCCCGCGAAGGTCAACCAGGTGATCATCTCGGAGGACGGCACCCAGGCTGATGTCATCGTGCCCGACCATCAGCTGAGCTTGGCGATCGGTCGCGAAGGCCAGAACGCCCGGTTGTCGGCTCGCCTGACCGGCGTGCGTATCGACATCCGCTCAGAGACCCAGGTCGCCGAGGGGGTGCCGGCTGGTGGCTACCTCGATTCCCGCGAGCCCGGCGTGGAGTACGCCGAAGGCGAGTGGATTCCGAACGCCGAGACCGGCGAGATGGAATGGCACGCCGCTGATGGCACGGTCATCAGTCAGTCCGAGTGGGCGAAGTCGACCGGAGCCGAGGAGGAGAGTTCAGAGGCTGAGGCAGATGCCGATAGCGCTGCGGAAGACACCTCCGATGAGGCGACTCCTGAGGGAGAGGCCGATGGCGCTGGAGAGGGTGCCGTCGAGTCAGGCGAGACGACCGGGTCGGGTGACGAGGACTGAGTTATCACACCGATACGGAGTTGCGTGGGCTGTCGGACCCGTCGGCCGCAGGGCGAGCTCGCCCGGTGCGTGATCGACCCGACCGGCACGGTCGGCGTCTCGAGAACGGCGCCCGGACGGGGTGCGTGGATCTGCGGACCAGAGTGTCTCGAAGCCGCGCGACGCTCCCGGGGTTTCGAGCGCGCTTGGCGACAAGAGCTTGCCGAAGGGGTGCTCGAGCCGCTCGCCGAACTCCTCGAGCAGTGGCGACGACCTGATGTGGTGCGAGAATCCGACGACGAAGTGAGAGATTGAGGAACGACTGTGGCGAAGAACCTGCGGGTACACGAACTGGCGAAAGAACTCGGCATGACCAATGCCGAGACGGTCGACCTGTGCGAGAAGCTCGGCGTGCCGGTGAAGAGCCACTCGTCCTCGTTGAACGAGGCCTACTCCGACATGGTGCGTCGCCGCGCCGAGCGGGACGGGCTCACCCGCGACGAGCAGCCGGCTGAGCCGGAGCCCGAGAAGAAGCCGGCCAAGAAGGCCGCTGCCAAGAAGGCCGCGCCCGCGAAGAAGACCGCGGCCAAGAAGGCGGCCCCGGTCAAGAAGGCCGCAGCGAAGAAGGCGGCCCCGGCTGAGCCGGTGAACGCCGAACCGGCGGTCGAGGAGACCCCGGTCGTCGAAACAGCACCCGAGCCGACGCCGGTCGCCGAACCCGCGCCGATCGAGGAGGTCACCCCCGCCCCCGCCCCCGAGGCACCCTCAGCGCCGGTCGCGGACACGCCTGCTTCTCCGGCCGCATCGGGCCGAGTGATCTCGTCGTCTCGACCTGATCCGGTCACCGGCGAGCCTCCGACTCCTCGTCCCGCTCCGATCGCCGACGAGCCGGCCGCTAAGGCGCCCGCCGCCCCGAAGGCCCCGTCTGGCAAGCCGATTCCGCCTCCTCCCGGCCGTCCGATCTCAGCCACCGGGAAGCCGATTCCGCCTCCTCCCGGACAGGCCCAAGCGCCTGGTGCGCGCCCATCTGGCCCGCGTTCGGGTGGCTACACCGCGCGACCGGGCGGCCCCCGACCCGCCGGCGGCCCCCGCCCCGGTGGCTTCGGCGGGCCCCGTCCCGGTGGCGGTCCCGGTGGTCCTCCTGGGGGTCGTCCCGGCGGCGGTCCCGGGCGCCCGAGCGGACAACGCCGTCCTCCTCGTCGTAGCCGTCGGCGTCGTCGCCGCGACCAGGACGAGCTCCAGCCGCAGCACCTGACGCTCACCGATAGGAGCGCCCCGGTTCCCGAGGGAACGATCGTCATCGAGCGCGGCGTGTCCGCTCAGGAGTTCGCCCCGAAGCTCAGCCGGACGGCTGCGGACGTGGTCAAGTTCCTGCTGAACAACGGCGAGATGATCACGGCTACGCAGGCCCTCTCCGACGATCACATGGAGTTGTTCGCCCTCGATGTCGGCGCGGACCTTTTGCTCGTCGACCCCGGTCAGCAGCAGGAACTCGAGCTGCAGGCCCTCTTCGACGACAGCGATGACGACGATGAGGAGAAGCTCGCTGCGCGACCCCCGGTGGTAACCGTCATGGGTCACGTCGACCATGGCAAGACGACCGTTCTCGACAAGATCCGCTCGGCGAACGTTGTCGCGGGTGAGGCCGGTGGCATCACCCAACACATCGGCGCCTACAAGGTGGAGCGCGGCGGTCACGAGATCGCGTTCATCGACACGCCCGGCCACGCCGCGTTCACACAGATGCGCGCCCGCGGCGCGCAGGTGACCGACATCGTCGTGCTGGTGGTCGCCGCTGACGACGGCGTGATGCCGCAGACGATCGAGGCGATCAACCACGCGCGCGCCGCTGAGGTGCCGATCATCGTCGCGGTCAACAAGATCGACAAAGACAACGCCGATCCGCAGCGTGTTCTCACCCAATTGGCCGAGCACGAGCTCGTTCCAGAGGCTTGGGGTGGCGACACGATCGTCGTTGAGATGGCCGCTCTCCAAGATCTCGGCATCGACGACCTGCTCGATCAGTTGCTCGTCGTGGCCGAGCTCGAGGATCTCCGGGCCAACCCGACCGGACGCGCGAAGGGTGTCGTACTCGAGGCCAACCTCGACAAGGGTCGCGGCCCCGTCGCCACGGTGCTCGTCGACAAGGGCGAGCTGAAGGTCGGCGATCCGATCGTGGCTGGCGCGGCCTGGGGCCGTGTCCGGGCGATGATCGACGACAAGGGCCAGCAGGTGAAGTCAGCTGGACCGTCGACACCGGTCGAGGTGCTCGGCCTGTCGTCGGTGCCCGCTGCCGGAGACGAGTTCCGCGCCGCGCCCGACGAGCGGATCGCTCGGACGGTCGGCGAGGCGCGCGGACACCATCGCAAGATCCGTGATCAACGCACCGATGCCCGCGTGAAGACTGGTGTCAAGCTCGAGGACATCTTCAGCCAGATTCAGAGTGGCGAGTCGGCGACGCTGAACCTCGTGCTCAAGGCCGATGTGCAGGGCTCGCTCGAGGCGGTCACCGAGAGCCTCCGGAAACTCGGCCGCAATGAGGTCGATCTCTCGTTTGTGCATCGCGCTGTTGGAGCCATTAGCGAGAACGACATCACCCTCGCGGCCACGACGAACGCCACGATCATCGGTTTCAACGTGCGTCCCGACCGCAAGAGCCGGGAACTCGCTGACGCTCAGGATGTCGAGATCCGTACCTACGAGATCATCTACAAGCTCCTCGAGGACATCGAGCAGGCCATGATTGGCATGCTCGCCCCCGAATACGAGGAGGTCGTCACCGGCGATGCCGAGGTGCGCGAGATCTTCCGAGTGCCGAAGATCGGCGCCATCGCTGGCTGCTACGTCCAGAACGGCACGATCGCCCGAGGGTCGAAGGTGCGCTTCCTTCGCGACGGCACGATTATCTGGAAGGGCGAGATCTCCTCGCTCCGACGATTCAAGGACGATGTGCGCGAGGTTCGCGAGGGTTTCGAGTGCGGTATCGGGCTGAGCGACTTCCAGGATCTCAAGCCCGGTGACGTCATCGAGACCTACGACGAGCGCGAGATCGAGCGGACGCTGAGCTGAGCGATGGCCGGTCGCTCGCGCCCGGGCCGCTCCGGCCGACGTGGGTCATCTGGGGGTCACCGCTACCCGCGATCGGCTCGGGTCGGTCAAACCCTCAAGGAAATCATCGCCGATGAGCTTGTTCGCATCGGCGATGAGCGACTCGAGTTCGTGACCATCACCCAGATCGATGTCGATGACGAACTGAACCGCGCCCACGTGATGTTCGACTCCCTCGCCGGGGAGGAAGGGGACGGCCTCATCGTCGAGGCTCTCGATGAGCATCGGGTCAGGCTCCAAGCGTCGATCGCCCGGCAGATCAGAGCCAAGAAGACGCCGATCCTCGACTTTCGGCCCGACGACGTGATCCGGTCCGCCGAGCGGATCGACAAGATCCTCCGCGCTGACCGCGAGCGCGATCAGCGCGACTGATGGCTCGACGTCGGCCGCCGACGGTCCACGGCGTCTGCATCGTCGACAAGCCGGCCGGGGTGACCAGCCATGACGTCGTTCAGGATCTCCGCCGGCGGCTAGGCGAGCGACGCGTCGGCCACGCCGGGACGCTCGACCCGGACGCGACCGGCGTACTGGTGGTTGCGGTCGGAGCGGCGACCCGACTGCTGACCTTCGTTGGCGGGCAGGAGAAGCGTTACACGGGCGAGGTCGTGCTCGGCATCGAGACCGACACCCTCGACGCCGCCGGCGTCGTGACGGCGCGCCACGAGATGGGTCCGGTCGATCTGGCGCAGGCTCGTCGGGTCGTCGCCGAGCACCTCACCGGTCCGATCATGCAGGTTCCCCCTATGGTCTCCGCCCTTCGGGTTGACGGACGGCGACTCCACGAACTCGCGCGGGAGGGCGTTGAGGTCGAGCGTGAGGCGCGACCCGTCACTGTTCACAAATTCGAGGTGATCGATGAGGTCGCCCCTGGGGTCTTGTCGATCGCGGTCACCTGCTCAGCTGGCACCTACATCCGGTCGCTCGCCGACGACCTCGGTCGCTTGCTTGGCGGCGGCGCGCACCTCAGGAACCTCCGCCGTACCGCGATTGGCCTGTTCACCGAGGAGCGCGCGTCGGCTCCCGAGGATTGTCCGTTGTTGCCCGTGGTGACGGCGGTCGAACACCTTCCGATGGTGACCGTCGACGAGGCGACGGCCGACCGGGTGCGTCTCGGTCAGGTGCTCGAGCGCTTCGACGGTGAGGGACCCTGGGCGGTAGTCGATCAGGCCGGTGAATTGCTCGCCGTCTATGAACTCTTCCGCGATCGAGGCGTCAAACCGGCCGTCGTCCTCGTCACCGGCGACCGGTAGGTTCGCCGCGTGGACGTCATCCGCGATCTCGCCTATCCGGTCTGGCCGGGGGAGCGGTCCGTCATCACCATCGGGGCCTACGACGGGCTGCATCTCGGCCACCGTCAGGTGATGGCCCGAGTCACGACTCTCGCTCAAGCGAGCAACGCCCGCAGTGTTGTCGTCACGTTCGCTCGACACCCTGCCTTGGTGGTCCGCCCGGAGTCCGCTCCGCTGCTACTGACCTCCCCCGAGGAGCGTCTCGAGTTGATGGCGACGACCGGGATCGACGCCGCGATCGTTTTGCCGTTCGGCCCCGATGAGGCCGCCGAGGAGGCGGAGGATTTCGTCGAGCGCGTCTTCGTTCGCGCTCTGTCCGTCGCGACGGTCGTCGTCGGCAGCGATTTCCACTTCGGACGGGGCCGTCGCGGCGACGTCGAGATGTTGCGACGGATGGGCGTCGTTCATGACTTCGTGGTTGAGCCGATCGACCTCCTCATCGCCGCCGGCGGCCCGGTCATCTCATCCACGGCGGTCCGATCGGCCCTCGCGAAGGGCGATCTCGAGTCGGTCGAGGCGATGCTCGGTCGCCGTCACCGTGTGGACGGGATCGTCGTCACTGGTGACCAACGTGGACGGACGATTGGGTTCCCGACGGCCAACGTCGCGGTTCCCGCTGAACGGCAGATCCCCGCCGACGGCGTCTACGCGGCCCTGGTCACGGTCGGCGGGTCTCAGCCGTCCCGACCGGCGGTCGTCAACATCGGTCGTCGGCCGACGTTCGACGCTGATCCCGGTCACTCACTCGTCGAGGTGCACCTGATCGGCGCTGATCTCGACCTCTACGGACAGCATCTGGTGGTCGAGTTCGTGGACCGCCTCCGCGGCGAGCGGCGCTTCGAATCAGTCGATGCACTCGTCGCCCAGATCGGCGCCGACCGCGATCAGGCGGCCTCGCTACTCGGGGTTGTGGCCAAGGAAGCCCAGCCGTAACCTCGCCGCTGCGCCTCGGGGTTCCGACTCCGATGTGTGCGTCGGTCTCATCCGGGACGGCGCGTCCTCAACGAGAGGCTGGAGAACATGGCCATCAAGCCGAAGGAAGAAGTGATCGCGGAGCATCGTCTCAGCGACTCCGACACGGGTTCGCCCGAGGTGCAGATCGCTCTGCTCACCTCGAGGATCACCCACCTCACCGATCACCTCAAGGAGCACCCGAAAGATCACCACAGCCGTCGCGGGCTGCTCATGCTCGTCGGTCGCCGTCGTCGCATGCTCGACTACGTGCGCTCCATCGACGTCGATCGCTATCGCAAGATCGTCGCCGACCAGGG
>JAFMMJ010000060.1 GCA_017859785.1 Ilumatobacteraceae bacterium | reverse complement strand
AAGTAGCCTCGGGTCGAGATGGTTCCCGATCGCTTCGCCGCCGTGCTCGACGAGTTGGCCCCCCTGGCGGCCCGGTTCCGCGACGCTGGCCATCGCCTATACATCGTCGGCGGTTCGGTGCGCGACCTCATGGTGGGCCGAGTTGATCCAACGTCACCGCATTTCGACATCGACCTGACCACCGATGCCCGCCCCGACGCCGTGAAGGCCTGTGTGAACGGGTGGGCTGATGCGGTGTGGAACCAGGGGGAGAAGTTCGGGACGGTCGGCGCCCGTTCGGGGGAGCGCACCTACGAGATCACCACCTTCCGCGCCGAGTCGTACACCGATGACTCTCGGAAGCCGCATGTCGTTTTCGCTGACGACGTCGAGACCGATCTGTCGCGACGTGACTTCACGGTCAACGCGATGGCGCTTGAGGTCACCGGTGAGGGCACGCCAGCTCTGGTGGATCCCTTCGATGGCGCCCGTGACCTGATGACGGGGGTTCTTCGCACCCCACTCGGCCCTGAGGTGAGTTTCAGTGACGATCCGCTGCGGATGCTGAGGGCGGCGCGCTTCGTCGCCGGTCTCGAACTGCAGCCGACCGAGGAGTTAGTCACGGCGGTCCGCGAGATGGCCCCGAGGCTCGAGATCGTGTCGGCTGAGCGGATCCGCGACGAGTTCGACAAGTTGATCACCCTCGATCATCCGACGGCCGGTCTGTGGTTCATGGTGGAGACAGGACTTGCCGATCAGTTCCTTCCCGAGTTGCCCGCGATGCGTCTCGAGCACGACCCGATCCACCGCCACAAGGACGTGTTGACCCACACGTTCGCCGTGATCGAGAACGTGCGGCCACCGGCTGAGCAGCCCGCTGAACGGCCGGACTTCGACTTCAGGATCGTGCGTCTCGCGGCTCTCTTCCATGACATCGGCAAGCCGAGGACCCGCGGTTACGCGGAGGGCAAAGGAACGACGTTCCATCATCACGACGCTGTCGGTGCCCGGATGACGAAGAAGCGCATGACCGAGTTGCGCTACTCGAACGACGATGTCGCCGCGGTGGTCGAACTCGTCGCCTTGCATCTCAGGTTTCACACCTATCGACTCGGTTGGAGTGACTCGGCGGTGCGGCGGTACGTGCGCGACGCCGGCGATCTGTTGAACGAGTTGAACGTGTTGACGCGGTGCGACTGCACGACGCGAAATGAGAAGAAGGCGCGCACGCTCTCCCGACGGATGGATGAGCTCGAGGAGCGCATCACGGAACTCGCCGAGGCGGAGGAACTCGCGGCGCTCCGGCCGGAGCTCGACGGCGGGCAGGTGATGGCGCATCTCGGTGTTCCGCCCGGGCCGATCGTCGGGCGCGCCCTGGAGCACCTGCTCGAGATCCGTTTGGAGGAAGGCCTCGTCGGCGATGCCGAGATCAGGGCTCGCCTCGACAGTTGGTTCGCTGGGCAGCAGGGATGAACGGCCCGCTCGGTCGAGGGTGACGACGTTCATGTCGCTCTCCGCCCCTCTCGCGCTGGTCCTCTCCGATGAGGTCGCGGTCGGGATCGCGATCGCGGTCGGAGCGGTTTTCGTGGTTCTCGCCCTCGGATGGTGGTCGACCCAACGCGCGCTGTCAGAGGGGACCGGTGATCCGGCTAGGCACCTGCTCGACACCCTCCCGGAGGCGCTCATGGAGGTGGATGGAACCGGTCGTATCCGGGTGGCGAATCGCGCAGCCTGCGCGCTGCTCGCGCGCGAGGTCGACGATCTCGTCGGCGTCGACGCGGACACCGTGCTGGTCGATGCCGATCAGGGTGTTCTGGCGGACTGGCTGGCGATGGATATCGCGCCGTCGGAGGGCGCCGACGGTGAGCATGTCCCTCTCGAGGCGCGCGTGGAGCGGCCCGACGGTTCCCACGTCGAGGTCTCGATCACCGTTCACCCCGGTGCTGACGACACGCTGTTGCTTCGTTGGAGCGATCGGGCCCGCGGACTCGAGGAGCGGGAGGCGCTGGATCAGGCTCGCCACCGGTTCCAGCAGGCCTTCCAGTCAGCTCCGACCGGGATGGCGCTCGTACGGCTCGACGACGGGCGCATCGTCGACGCCAACCAGTCGCTCGCCGACATGCTTGATCGTTCTGCAAGCGAACTTGTCGGGCGGACCCTGCGCGAGTTCACCCATCCCGACGATGTGCGTCAGGCGCAACCTCACCGGGCGCGCCTCGAGCTCGGTCTGGTCGACTCGTATCGACTCGATCAGCGCTTTCGTCGTCGAGACAACTCGTGGGTGTGGGCGCGGACACGGGTGTCGGTGTCGGAGGACGACGGCGTGCTTCTCGCGATCAACCACATCGAGGACGTCACCGAGCAGCGCCGCACCGCCGAGCAACTCCAGCACGCGGCTCGTCACGATGAGTTGACCCGCCTTCCCAACCGGGCCTACCTCATGAGCATCCTCGAGCAGCGTCTCGCGGGAGCCCAGCCATCAGCGGTCGGCATCTTGTTCATCGACCTCGATCATTTCAAGGTGGTCAACGACAGCCTCGGTCATGTGGTGGGTGACGAGCTTCTGCAGGAGGTGGCGCAACGCCTGCAGACCGCGGTGCGCGAAGGGGATGTGTTGGCTCGCTTCGGTGGGGATGAGTTCGTTGTGGTCCTCGATGGTCGGGGTCGGGCGGTCGAGGCGGCGGTGGCTGCTGAGCGACTACGGGCGGCGGTTCACCCGCCGATCACGATCGGCGATCACGAACTTTTCGTGACGGCGAGCGTTGGCTACTCAACCAATCACGATGCCGGCATGACCCCTGGTGAGATGCTCCGCGACGCCGATGCCGCGATGTATCGGGCGAAGGCCCGGGGCCGCGATTGTGTGGAGGCGTTCGAGGCCGGCGGTCATGAGTCGAAGGTGGCCGACCTCCGCACGGCAGGCGAGTTGCGTCGCGGGATCGAGCGCGGGGAGATCGTCCCCTATTTCCAGCCGATCGTCGATCTCGCCTCGGGCCGGACGACCGGTTTCGAGGTGCTCGCGCGCTGGCTTCATCCTGATCGCGGACTTCTCACCCCTGCGCATTTCCTCGCGTTCGCGGAGGACTCCGGTCTCCTCGTCGATCTCGGCGCGGCCATGTTGCGCGACTCGCTCGCTCAGTTGGCGCAGTGGCGGGCCGACGGGCTCGATTTCGCCTCAGGTTCGATATCGGTGAATGTCGGGAGCCGTCAACTGGTCGACCCGACGTTTCCGGCGCGTGTGGCTGAGGCGCTGGAGGACTCGGGGATCGATGCCGACTCGCTGTGGTTCGAGATCACCGAGACCGCCTTGCTTACCGATGCCCGCGCCGCCACCACCGCCCTTCGTGAGGTTGAACAGCTCGGTGTGCATATCGCGGTTGACGATTTCGGCACGGGGTACTCCTCGTTGACCTATCTGAAGCGGTTCCCGGTTGAGGCGATCAAGATCGATCGGTCGTTCGTCGCCGGGCTCGGTATCGACGATGACGACTCGACGATCGTGGAGGCGGTGGTGCAACTCGGTCGGTCGCTCGGTGTGACGGTGGTAGCCGAGGGAATCGAGTCACCTCTGCAGCTGTCACGGCTCCGCGAGTTGCAGTGCGATCGGGGTCAGGGATACCTGTTCGGTAGGCCGCGTCCTGCCGACATCATCGCCCGTGAGGGCGTCGGTACCTGAGCAGCAGATCGGCCTGCTCCCTCGGCTTCGAGCGGCGGCGGTCGGTTACCCTGCGCCCATGACGTTCTCGGTGGGCGCGCTTCGCGGGTCACCTGATCGCGGAGGCATCGTCGACCATCGACTGGCCCGCCGAATGCTGGTCAACCAAGTTCGTCTCGGCCGACTCCGACGCGATGAGGTGTGTGATGCGCACCCGGAGTTGATCCGCGCGGCCCGCAATGTCGGCACGGAGACCGAGACCGACTGCCCGATCTGTGAGGAGGCGCGGCTGAGGCTGGTGACTTATGTGTTCGGCCACCGGCTGCCCGCTCAGGGGAGATGCGTCTCGACGGCCCGGGAACTTCGTCAGTTGTCGGCCACGGGACGCGATCTGCGCGCCTACGTCGTGGAGGCCTGCACCGAGTGCCGTTGGCATCACCTCCTTCGTGTCCTACCGCTGTGAGGGCGCGAGCCCGATGGACCGCGATGGTGGTCGCGGCATCGCTCGTGACGCTCTCGTGCTCGGTCGAGCAAGACGTTGAGGTGGCTCCCCCTGATGCCGTGGCGCCTACCGGGTTCGAGTCGGCGTTGGTGTCGGTGACGTCGTTGAATGGAGCGTCGAGAGATGTGTGCATGTGGGTTGCGGACACTCCAGAGCGACGCGCTCGCGGGATGATGGGCGCCACCGGTTTCGGTGATGCTGAGGCGATGGTGTTCGTGCAGGACGCTCCGTCGACGGGGAACTTCTGGATGAAGGACACACTGATCCCGCTCTCGATCGCTTACTTCGACGCCGTCGGCGGTTTCCTCTCGTCGGATGAGATGACGCCGTGCACCACCCCGGAATGCGAGCGGTATCCAACGGCAGTCGGCTACCGGTGGGCGGTCGAGGCGCCGTCGGGTGCTCTCGTTGATCTCGGCATTCAGGAGGGATCGACGATTGCGGTAAGCGATCGCCCGTGCACGGGCTGAGGATGGCCCCGCGACCTGGCTGACTGTCACACCCCATACCGAGGATGTCGCCCATGAGCGAATTGGTCGTGTCGGGGCTACCCTGCCGTCGACATATCCACCCTGCCCCGACCGCGAAGTCGCCGGGGCCACGGCCTCCGAGAGGTGGCCACGTCCGAAGGGAGCAACGCAGCAGATGATGCGTGCCTATGAACTCATGGTGATCGTTGACACTGATGTCGACGAACCCGTAGCCCAGTCGTGGGTGAAGACCGCGACCGAGGCGATCGGCGCCGCCGGTGGCTCGATCCACGGCAAGCCCGATTGGTGGGGCAAGCGTCCCTTCGCCTACCCGATCCACAAGAAGGAGACCGGGTACTACTTCGTCATCGAGTGCCTCGCCCCGGCCGGTTCCCTCGATGAACTGGAGCGTTCGCTCCGTCTCGCCGACGACATCGTCCGCCACAAGTTGATCCGTCTGCCCGAGTCCGAGGCCGAGCGCCGCGGGATGACGGCTGCCGCCTGAGGCGGCACCACGAAGGGAGCCGAATATGGCATCGAACAGCATCACCCTCACGGGGAACCTCACCCGCGACCCCGAGCTCCGGTTCACCACCGGCGGTCGTGGGGTCGCGAGCTTCGGTCTCGCGGTCAACCGCCGCTATCAGGTCAACGGCGAGTGGCAGGAGCAGGTCTCCTTCTTCAACATCGTCTGCTGGGGTGACCTCGGTGAGAACGTCGCCGCCACCCTCACCAAGGGAAGCCGCTGCATCGTCTCGGGTCGCCTCGAGCAGCGCAGCTGGGAGACCAACGATGGAGAGAAGCGCTCCGTCGTCGAGGTCATCGCCGACGAGGTCGGTCCGAGCCTCCGTTGGGCGACCGCCCAGGTGGAGCGCACCGAGCGCTCCGGTGATTTCGGCGGCGGGTCCGGCGGGTCGTCCGGAGGGTCCTCCGGTGGCGGCCGCAGCCCCGACCCCGTCTACGGCGACGAGGAACCGTTCTGACGCCTGCTCGACAGGCACCCACATTCGAATCGATCAGGAGAATCCGACATGGCAAAGAAGCCCCAGCGCGGCGCGCGCAACCGCGACGCGAACCCCCGCAAGTTCAAGAAGAAGACCAGCCCGCTTGTCATCGAGAAGGTTGAGTACGTCGACTACAAGGACGTCGACTTGCTCACTCGTTTCATGAGCGATCGGGGCAAGATCCGCGGGAAGCATCTCAGCGGTAACGATGTCCAGCAGCAGCGCGAGGTGGCCAACGCCATCAAGATCGCTCGCGAGATGGGCCTGCTCCCGTACGCCCGCCGGGTCGCTTCGGCTGGCCGTCAGGGACGGGGTCGTGATGGTGATCGCCGCGGCCGTCCCGCCGATGTCGACTCCCGCGACACCTCTGCCGCCCCGGTCGACGAGAACAACCTCGAGAACGATGACGTGATGGCCGACGACCAGGTCGAGGCCGCCGCTGTCGGCGCCGAGTCCGAGGAGGTCTGATCATGAAACTGATTCTCCGTTCCGACATGCAGGGCGTTGGCAAACGCGGCGACATCATCGACGTGGCCGACGGCTACGCGCGCAATTACTTGTTGCCCCAGGGCAAGGCGATCGTCGCGACCGACGGCGCCGTCGAGCAGGCGGCCAAGATGCGCAAGGCGCGCGACCTCCGCGACGCGAGCGATCGCGAGGCGGCGCAGACCATCGCGTCCACGTTGGTCCCGAAGGTGATCGCGTTGAGCGCGAAGGCCGGTGCCGAGGGCAAGCTCTTTGGCTCGATCACCGCCGCCGACATCGTGGCGGCGATCTCCGAGCAGACCTCCGTCGAGCTCGATCGCAAGCAACTCGAGATCGACGAGCAGATCAAGACCGTTGGTCAGCACGTCGTTCGTGCGGTGCTACACCCCGAGGTGTCCTTCCCGGTCACCATCGAGGTCTCCCCGGTCTGATGTGTTCCCCGGTCGGCGTCACCGTCGGTGGCGCCGACCATGATCGGGTGATCACGCCCCATCAGGTTGTCCACAGGGTAATCCACAGGGTTTTTCCCCTTCCTTCCCACAGGCCGCGACTGGGAGAGTGGTGTTCTGATGTCTGACGAATCACCTTTCCCCCCGATCGACGACGACGACTTCACCGGGGATTCACCTATTCCCATCCGTCGTTCATCTCGGCCCGGAAGCCGGCGTGTGGACAACCGTCCGCGGGGTTCCGCCGGTCGCGTCCCCCCTCACAACCTGCAGGCCGAGGAGTCGGTGCTCGGCGCGCTGTTGCTCGCGCCCGAGGCGATGGCCTCTGTCTCCGAGCAGGGGCTCAAGTCGGAGGACTTCTACCGTCCGGCCCATCAGCACATCTACGACGCGATCCGGGCGCTCTTCTCGGCTGGCAATCCTGCCGACACGGTCACTGTCGCCGATGAGCTTCGCCGTCATGGCCTTCTCGATGAGATCGGTGGCATCGAGGGTCTCGTCGATCTGCAGAACACCACCCCAGCGATCTCGAGCGTGGGGCACTACGCGAGAATCGTCCAGGACACGGCGATGCTCCGTCGTCTCATCCACGTCGCCGGTGACATCGCCGAGATCGCCTATAGCGAGCCGGACGATGTGACCAAGGCGCTCGATGAGGCCGAGACGCGCGTGTTCCAAGTCGCCGAGGATCGGGTCACCGACACCACTCGCCCGCTCGAGGATCTCTTCGATGAGGTCATGGAGTACATCCAGAACGCCTACGAGCGAGGCGACACCGTCACCGGTGTGCCCACCGGGTTCACCGATCTCGACGACATCCTCTCCGGGTTGCAGCCGAGCGCCCTCTACATCGTTGGCGCCCGACCCGCCATGGGCAAAACAGCGTTCGGGCTCAACATCGCGACGCATGTCGCTCAGTCGTCCGACAAGCCGGTCATGGTGTTCTCCCTTGAGATGGGGCACCAAGAGCTCGCTCAGCGCGTGCTCTCCAGTGAGGCTCGGGTCGATTCCTCGAAGCTGCGCACGGGCAAGTTGCTCGAGGCGGAGTGGACTCGGATCGGCAAAGCGATCGGACGCCTCGAGGTGCCGCTCTATCTCGACGACAACCCGCGGGTGACCGTGATGGAGATCCGGGCGAAAGCGAGACGCTTGAAGGCCAAGGCGGGCGGCTTGTCGCTCATCGTCATCGACTACCTGCAGCTCATGACGAGCGGTGGCTATGTCGAGAACCGCCAACTCGAGGTGTCGGAGATCTCGAGGAACCTGAAGATCCTCGCCCGCGAACTCGAGGTGCCGATCGTCGCCCTCAGCCAGTTGAGCCGTCGCCTCGAGGAGCGTTCCGATAAACGGCCGATGCTCGCCGACCTCCGCGAGTCGGGCTCGCTCGAGCAGGACGCCGACGTCGTGATGTTCCTGTACCGAGACGAGGTCTACAACCCCGACTCTCAAGACAAGGGCTCGGCTGAGGTGATCGTCGCGAAGCACCGCTCCGGTCCGATCGGAACGAAGCGGTTGGTCTTCTTGGGCCAATACACACGTTTCGACAACGCGGCCCGCGGGGTCTAACGCCGACAATTTGTGACCCCCGTCTCGCGGCGTCCCTTCCCGGTCGGCGGGCGGTAGACAGACCTCATGTCAGTAACTCCCGCCGTCGAGATGCGCGGTGTCGTGAAGCGCTTCGGCGAGACGCTCGCTCTCGATGGGGTCGACCTCACGGTGCCGACCGGTTCGGTCTACGGGCTGCTCGGTCCGAACGGGGCCGGCAAGACCACCTCGGTGCGAGTGCTCACCACCCTCCTCACCCCGGATGCTGGCGAGGCGCGAATCGATGGCATCGATGTGGTCGCCGATCCGCACGCGGTTCGCCGGCGCATCGGTCTCACCGGTCAGTACGCCGCGGTCGAGGAGCGCCTCACCGCGCGCGAGAACCTCGACTATGTGGGCCGGTTGTTCCACCTGCCTCGTTCCCGCGTGAAGCAGCGCGCCACCGATTTGCTTGAGCGTTTCGATCTCGCCGATGCCGCCGATCGAGTGGTCAAGGGGTTCTCCGGAGGCATGCGTCGGCGCCTTGACATCGCGATGAGCCTCATCGCCGAGCCGTCGGTGCTCTTCCTCGATGAACCGACCACCGGACTCGATCCGCGCAGTCGCCTTGGCATGTGGGACGTGATCTCGGAACTGGCGGCTGATGGCACGACGGTGCTGCTCACCACCCAGTATCTCGAGGAGGCCGATCGGCTCGCCGAGCAGATCGTGGTGATCGATCACGGCCGGGTCATCGCCGAGGGCACCCCCGAGCAACTCAAGTCTCGGATCGGCGGGGCGATGCTCAGCGTTCGCATCGCTCGTCCTGAGAACCGCGAGCGGGCGCTTGGCGCGCTCAGCCCGCTGTGCACCGGTCAGGTCGAGGTGTCGCCCGATGATGTCGCGTTCTCGGCGCCGATCATCGCCGGTGACGGCGTCGTGCCGGGAGTCATCCGGGCGCTCGACGATGCAGGGGTCGACGTGCTCGATGTGGAGGTTCGCAAACCCTCCCTCGACGACGTCTTCTTGGTGCTCACCGGCCACACCGCCGGTTCGGAGGAGGAGTCATGACCAGCCGAGTGATGTGGATGCTCCGCGATTCGTGGGTGGAGGCTGAACGGCATCTGCGGATCATCCCGCGCAACATCGAGTTGCTGATCTTCGCGGCGATCCAGCCGATCATGTTCCTGGTGCTCTTCGTCTACGTGTTCGGCGGGTCGATCGTGATCCCCGGCTTCGACGACTACGACCAGTTCCTGATGCCCGGGATCTTCGCCCAGACCCTCGTGTTCGGTTCGGCGTTCACCGGTATCGGCCTCGCCGACGACCTGCAGAAGGGTCTGGTTGATCGGCTGCGGTCTCTGCCGATGAGCCGTTCGGCGGTGATCGTCGGACGCACGGTCTCGGATCTCGTTCGCAACCTCTTCACCTTCGCGGTGATGATCGCCGTCGCGTTGGCCATCGGCTTCCGGTTCACCGGCGGGGCGTGGAACGCGGTTGCCGCCACGGTGCTGCTGGTGTTGTTCAGTTACGCCTTGAGTTGGGTGCAGGCCATCATCGGCCTGAGCGTGACCTCGGTTGAGGCCGCGAACTCGGCAGGGTTCATCTGGATGTTTCCGCTCACCTTCGTCTCGTCGGCCTTCGTCGACCCGTCGACGATGCCCGGGTGGCTTCGCACGGTCGCTGACGCGAACCCGTTCACTCTGGTCACCGACGCGGCTCGAGCCCTGTACAACGGCAATCCGGTTGGTAACGACGCTTGGTGGTCCCTCGCTTGGTCGGTCGGGCTCATCGCGGTGTTCTCGGCGCTTGCCACCCGCAAGTTCTCTCGGTCCACCTCCGGCTGAGG
>JAFMMJ010000059.1 GCA_017859785.1 Ilumatobacteraceae bacterium | reverse complement strand
CGGCGGTACTGTCCGGACGTGGACGAGCCGACGTATTTCTCGACGCGACTGACGGACGATCCCCGTCGCGCCGCGGTCTGGGTCCATGTCGCTCGCTATCTCCGCCCGTGGGTGCGAGCTGACGGATCGGTGCTCGATCTTGCCGCTGGGCGAGGCGAACTCACTGCCGCCCTCGACGCAAATCGTCGAGTTGCCATCGATCTGCATCCCGGCCTGGCCGAGTTGGTGCCCGAAGACGTCGAGGCGGTGGTCGGCGACGCCACCGACCTCAGCCTCTTCGCCGATGCCGAGTTCGACACCGTGACGGCGAGCAACTTCATCGAGCATCTCGATCACGCTGAGATCGATCGGTGCTTCACCGAGGTGCTCCGGGTGCTCCGGCCAGGTGGCCATCTGATCCTCATCCAGCCGAACTTCGCCCTCGCCCCCCGGGCCTACTTCGACGATTACACCCATCGGACGATCCACACCGATGTATCCCTCGCCGACCGTCTCGGAGCAGCAGGGTTCGACATGGTGCGCGTCGAACGAAGGTTCCTTCCCCTCAGCATGCGAAGTCGGCTCTCCTTTGGCCACCGTCTGGTGCCGCTCTACCTGAGGCTCCCTTGGCGTCCCCTCGCCGGACAGATGCTGCTCATCGCGCGACGGCCGTGACCCCGAACGCCCGAAAGGGTCTCATCGCCGCCTCGCTCACCGCGCTCAGCGTCTCGATGTTTCTGAGGGTGTGGGCATCATCGATGGCCTTCGCTGCCGAGCGGACCGATTGGGTGCTCACGGTGCTCGCCTCGCGCGACCTGCGGGCCGGATCCTGGATCGGGGCCCTTCCCGGTAGCCGGACCGGCCCACTCGAAGCGGCACTGATCGCCCTCATCGGGCTCCCCTTCGCCGAGGCGACCGTGCTCGCCATCTGGCCGGTCCTATCGAGCGGGGGCATCGCCGCTCTCGTCTGGGCACTCGCGCGAACGCGACTCGCCTCACCTTGGCCGCTCGTGGCCGCCGCCCTCGCCAGCGTGCACCCAGCGAGTTCGATCGTGACGGTGAGCCAACCGGTAGCCGGCCTTGCCGCCGTGCTCGCACTCGGGCTCGGGATGCTCGTCCTGATCGAGCGACCGACCGGTGAGCCGCCCTGGTGGGCCCTCGGTCTCCTCTTCGGCCTCGGCTGGTGGGAGTCCGATCGCATCGTGCTCTTCCTCGTGCCCGTCGGAGTCGCGCTCGTCGTCTCGGGCCGGCTCCCCTCGGGTCGCGCCGCGCTGACGACCGCCGCGTGGGCCTCGGTGGGGGCTCTGCCGTGGTTGGCCCGCACCCTGATCGGTCGAGGCGACGGCGGACTTCCGAGCCCACCGCAAGGATGGGGAGACACGCTGCGAGCCCAATGGCCCGACCTCTGGGGCCGATCCGTCGGCACCGCATCACCACTGGATGCTTCCCGGCTCATCGCCCCAGCCCCGGTGCTCACTCTCGTCGCGATGATCGTCCTCGCCTCCTCGCTCGTTCTCGCTCGTCGACCTCGAGCGCGTTTCGCCACACTGCTCCTGATCCCCGTGATCGCCGTCGCCGATCTGGTGTCCGATCTCACCGCGCTCGAATCAGCCGTCCTTCTCGCCGCCCCGATCGCGCTCCTGGCCGTCGTGGCGGTCTCGGCGCTCCCCGACCGGCACCGCCCAGCTGCCGCGGTGGTGCTCCTCATCGTGACCACGCTCGGCACCGGCCTCACCGTCCGATCGCTCTCGGATATTTCGGTCAACCGTGACGACCCGGCTGAGCTCGCGGCGATCCTCGCTCAGGCCGGGGTGACGGGCGCCTACTCCACCGATGACACCGCCATGTTTCTCGAGTTTCATCAGCCGGAGATCATCTCCTCGGCTGCGACGATCCCCGACGAACGTCGTGATCAAGCGGTCCGCGAGGCTCGTCGCGTGGCCCACGTGTTCTGGATCCCCGGCGATCCGGAAGTCGCCGCCTCGAGGCGCGATCGGCTCAACGCGATCGCCGGACCGGTGGAGGAGTTCACGAATGGGCCGTATCTGGCGGTCGTTCCGATCGTGAACGTCGCGCCCGAGCAACTCGGCCCCTAACCGACCACCTCGTCAAGAAGCCGATCGACGCTCTGCCCGAACGATGCGACACCAAAGTCGTCCGCTCGTTCTATCGCCGCTGCCGACAGCCTGCCTCTCCGACCGGGATCGGCGAGGAGGGCCGTCGTCTGTTCGAGAAGGTCGGCCCGGTCGTGCCAATGGAGGCCGCTGACGTCGTGCTCGACGACCTCAGCTGGTCCGGCCGCGCCGAAGACCATCGGCACCAGCCCGGCCGCCATCGCCTCCACCACAGCGATGCCGAAATGTTCGAAGCGATCGGGGTGAACCTCCGGGTCCTCCTCAAGGCCAGCCGCGTGCCAGAGCACCGACGCACGAGAGAGCAGCGCAGCGACCTCCGACCTCGGCGCGTTCACTCGGATATCGACCCGGTGGTCGAGAGCGCGCCGTTTGAGGCCGAGCACGAAATCCCGGCTTCTCGCGTCAGCTCCCCCAACGAGCACCAGGCGCCAACTTTCGGCCTCGACGCGATCTTCCAGCTCGAGCCAAGAGTCGAGGAGCGCGTCCTGCTTCTTGGAGTGCCCATACACGGGATCGAAGAATCGCCCGAGCGCGAGAATGAGAGGCTCGCGCTCACCGCTTGCGGTAACCAGCGGGGTGACCGGTGGGTGCAGCACCCCCGATGACACGCCCCAGAACCGCTCCACCCAACCAGCGGTGTACCTCGAGTTCGACAGGAACCGGGTGTACGACGACACCCAACTCTGATCGATTCGACGACGGCGAAGCCCCTCGCGCACCCCATCGAGCGCGGCGGGCAGCTCTCGCTCGCCGAGGGCGCGGAGCCCAAGGCGAGCGGCACGGTCGACGCGTCGCGCCCGGGTTCCCGTCGGCACCGAAGGGAAGTGGACGTAGTACCACGACTCAGCCGCCTGGCTCACAGCGCGGCTGAGGTAGGTCACGTTGACGAACAGGTCGAAGTCCGCGCTCGCCTGACCTGCCTCATCATCATCGGTCACCCGACGCCATGCGCACCGACCAAGGTCGATTCCGAGACGATCCCGGGTCGCCTCGATGTCGACCGCTTCGGGTCCGAGCAAGGTGACCTCGACACCTGGACGCGCGGCGAGATGAGCGGCGAGGGTGCCGGCGACCTGCTCCCCTCCGCCGTAGGTCGACCAGTAGAGGTTGTACACGCCGACCCTCACCATTTCGAGCGCTCCCACTGTCGGAGAACCGCGGATCGCGAGAGCATCGGCCCCGCCGACTCTCGACGTGATCGGAGATAGCGCGGTAGCGCCCGCAGGTAGGCGCCGAGCACGCGGCGACGATGCCGAGGCTCGACACGACTCGGCATCCGCAAGGTAAGTGGTCGCTTCACTAAGAGGGCGAGGTTGACACGCAAGCAGTGTCGGGCCTCAGCGAGTCCGGTCAGGGCAACAAGTCCGATCGGCGCGTTCCGGGCGGTGACCAGCAGGCGGTTGCGTTCGGTGTGGAAACGGAAGACGTCGGATCCGACACCGCTGGTCTGCGCGTGCCGATGCCGAACAAGAGCACTGGGCTCGTAGACATGTCGCCACCCCGCCCGACGAGCGCGCCACGCGAGGTCAGTGTCCTCGTAGTAGAGGAACAGCTGCTCGTCGAAGAGACCCACCTCATCGAGATGAGCGGCGCGGAGCAGTGCCGCCCCACCACACCAAGCGAACACCTCCTCGGAGGTCTCGAATTGACCTTCATCGCGCTCGGTGAAACCTCGGTCGCCGGCGAATCCGAGCCGATACAGCTCCGAACCGACGTTGTTGATGGCGTCGAAGGTTTCGGAGCCGACGTTGATCTCCGTCCAGACGGCGGCCCGCTCACCTCCCTCGCCGACCGTGATCTCGATCTGCTCGAGATCAGAGGTCAGCGTTACCCGGTGGACCTCCTTGGCCGACAGTCTGAGGGCGACCCGTCCGGGTTCAGGGTCGGTGTCGCGGGCTACCAGTCGGAGCTCGGCACTCGAGCGCGTCCATCTGGCGAACTCCTCGTCGCGCGCGCGATCCGGATCGACCGGACCGTGGAAACCCTCATCGAAACGCAGCCGGTCATCGTCGCGCTCATCTCCGACTCGAACCGCCGAGAGGCACACACCGAGCGCTTTGCCAGGGTCCGCGTCGTCGACACCGGCAACCGCGAGGGTGATCCCGTGGAACCGGTCGGCGAACAGCATTTTCGAGGCCACTCCGCCGATGTCGGCTGCGGATTCCATGCGTTCGACGAGCCGACGAAGCCAACGTGGATCGACGGTGGCGTCATTGTTGAGCAACGCGATGTGGTCGACGTGATCAGCGAGACGACCATCGATCCCGTGTCGGATCCCGAGATTGCAACCTCCCGCGAAGCCGAGATTCTCGAGCGGTTCGAGCACGACGACCTCAGGGAACTCAGCGCGCACCCGTTCAGCGACATCGTCGAGGGAGCCATTGTCGACGAGAACGACCTCGATGCGATCGGTCGGCCAGTCGAGCGCTCTGATCGAAGCGAGACAATCGATCGTCATCTGCCCACCATCGAAGGTGAGCACGACCACCCGAACCCGCGGCAGGTCGGCCGTCATGGCGCGTTCTCCACGAGCCGTCGTCGACGTCCGGTCATCGACTCGTCGTCGGCGCGGTCATCGAGGACCACCCGATCGAACTCGTCTGCCGCGACGTCGCGCCCAAACATGCCAACCGGACGAAGGGGCGGCTCGAATGACCCCTCACCGCTGCCGCGAGCGGCGAGGTCATCACCGGCGACGAAGAGCGCGTGAACGGGCTCGCCGAGGCCGTCAGCGATCTCTCGAGCGCGGTCGGCGGTCTCGGCGCCCACGGCGACCCGACGCTCCGGCAGCCGTACCGGCCGAGCGCACATCGAACGGTGCTCCACTCGCAACGCGTCGACGATCCGTGAACCGAGCGCCGGTGGTGTCCAGGTCTCGGCGATACGGCGTGCGCTGGCTTCGAGGTGCGACCGGTGATCATCGTCGACCACAGCCGACTCGATGGATTGCGCCATCGACATGATGTCGTAGGGGTCGAACTGCATTTCTGGATCGCCGGCGACCTGATCGAGCGAGGATCCCCTCGCGCAGATAACCGGGCATCCGCAAGCAGCAGCTTCCACAACGGGAAGCCCGAATCCCTCCTCAGTGGACGGGAAGATGCTGAGCTCAGCCCGTTGCAGCAGGTCGATGAGCTCCGATTCCGGCACCCCTCCAGCGAGCAGCACCGAATCCTCAATTCCAAGGTGCACGACCTGGTGGTTCCAGCGGAGATGTGTCTCACGGTCGACCCCGGCCACGACGACAAGCCGACGCCGAGAACGCACCTCAGCCGGCACCTGGACCCACGCCCGAAGGAGGCGGGGGATGTTCTTGCGCTCATCGGCTCCCCCGATGACCACGACATCTCCCGGTCGAGCGCGGACAACGCGCGTATCGACACGGAACGCCGGCTCCACGGCCGATCCGATATCGACGATCGGGATCCCACCGAGGGCGAGTTCATGACGAGCGGTCAACGCGGAGAATCCCGAGATCGCGAGCATGAGGTCGACCGTGCGCGCGAGAGCCGACCGCAACTCACTCTGGCGTCGCGCCGCCGGGTTCACGAGGTACCGACTCGGATAGCGCTGAGGGATCACGTCGTACATGACGGCGGCGACCGGCAGGCCGGCCTCGGTGACGGTCACCGGTACTGGGTCGAGGGCGACAGGATGAAGCATCAATTGCGTAGCCACGAACCAAGGCGCCTCGGCCGACGCCTCGGCGACCACCGTCCTGACCGAGGATCGATCAAGCGGGCGAGCGTCGACCGATGGCAAAGTTCGCTTCCATTCCGTCACGCCGGCCGCCCCATCGGCGAGCACGACGGGCTCCTCCCCAACCACGTGAAGGGACCTCACCAAGGTGGTGACCCAGCGCCCGATTCCCCGCCCGGCTGCGGTCGGATGGGTGAGCGCGCGACCGTCGATGATGATCGGCGCGCCCCGCTCCACCGGCGGGACGCCGGTCATGTGTCGTCGCCGTCGGCCTCGAGACCGAGCCGGCGCAATTGCCGATCGATGACCCTGACCGAGGCGAGCGCGGTCTCGGCATCGAGGCGCACTCGCTCGGCGAGGCCGATGCTGAGCGGAGGACCGTCCTCAGCCGCGACGCGAAGCTCATGATTGAGCTGCTGAACGATTCCATCGATCCGATCGACGGCGACACGCAGTTCCCTGATCTCGGACCGGATCTCTCGAAGATCGCCACCGGTGAGCCGGCGCAGCAACGCCCTCAGGACCCGCACGCTCTGAGACTACCCCTGTGACCTCGGCCCGGACCGGCCGCCGAGGCGAACCTTAAGCAACATTCCGATCATCTCGAGTCCCAGGCGAATCGCCTTCAGACGATCGCCGGTGACCGAACTTTCACCGACGCGGGGACGATAGGTGACCGGGATCTGCACGAGGTCGAGTCGAAGATCGACGGCGACGAGCATCATCTCGAAGCCGGCTGGCGATCCCTTGCCGTGCCAGCGAGGCGAGATCGCATCGACAGCCGAGCGGGACAGGACACGGAAGGTGCACCCCACGTCAGAGAGGTAGACGGTGTTGAAGAGGACCTCGGTGAGTTTGGCGACCGCCCAGTTCCCCCAGCGCAGGAACCACCCCATGTTCGCCCCCGACAGGATGAACGTCTGAACGGTCCTTGACCCGAGCACGACGTCGACATCAGCCGAATAGGCGAGCAGTTTCAACAGGTCCGCTGGCTCGAACGTCCCATCGGGCTCGCAGATGCACACCAGGTCAGCGTCAGAGGTCTCGGCGAGGCCCCGTCGTATTGCTGCTCCGTACCCCTGCGTGGACTCGTGGACCTCACGGGCGTTCGTCTCCGCCACCGCTGGGGAGGTATCCGGATGGGCGTTGTTGTTGACCACCACGATGTCGTCGACCACATCGAGGTCGCTGAACGCCCGGATGCACTCGGCGATCGACAGATGCTCGTTGTAGGTCGGCAGCACGACGGCCACCCGCTGTCCGTTCCACATGGTCCCTCCAGCGATCGCGCGCGCGATCAGCCGTCGCTCGGAATGTACAGCCGCAGCGTCCCCACCTCAGCCACCCGATACCGATCGACCGGAAGCGGAAGCAGCGCGGTGACGTCCACGCCCGCGGGATGGATGTGCGCCAGCCGGCCGGGATCGGATGCCTCAGCGATCTGTTGCGATTCGGGGAGTCGGACAACGAAGGGGTCGCCGCTCACCGCTGTTCGGATCTCACCATCGCTGATGTACTCGACGGGAAGCACCGCCCAGTAGTGGCCAGAGAGACGTGTAATGGACGCCTCATCGAGCATGACGACAACGGAGTCGGCGAGACCGTTGGGGTCATCGGTGGCGGGGGCCTGAGATCGAAGCCAGGGAACGACGGTGACGGCAAACATGAGCACGGGCACCGCGACGCTGCCGGCGACCCGCGCTGTGCCCGGCAGCCGGCTGGCGAGTCGATCCGCCCCAACCGCGAGGGTCATGACAAGGAAGGGCAGGTAGATGACCGCGTAACGCGAGTCGGCCACGAACGAGAGGTTCGACAGCGACGCCATGGCCGGCCAACAGAGCAACACTGGGACGACCACCGCCAGGGTCGCGGGACGCCGGGAACGCACGGCCGAGAACACTCCCGTGAGCGCCACCAGAGCCACGAAGGCGAGGATGAGCAGCGAGAGCGCTCCAGGGACGACCCACGATCCGCCCTCCCCCATCAGCCCAAGGGACCGCGGAATGAGGCCGGTGAGGAATCGCGCGAGCCGTTCGATCCACGAGTCGCTCGCCGCGACCGGTTGGTCGAGAGAGGGCCAGCCATTCCTGGCGTTCCAGACGAGAAACGGCAGATTCACGACGACGGCACCCGTCACCGCGGGGAGCCACCACCGGGTCCACGCTCGTCGATACCGGAGAGCCACCACGAGCAGCATCGGCGCGAGCACCGTCACGAACATGGGGTGCGCGAAGAAGGCCAAGCCGGCGACGGCGCCGATGCCCGCGGACCGCGCGATGTCGGGGGATTCCCGATTGAGGGATCCGATCACGAGGAGCATGCTCAGCGCGACGAGGAGCAGACCGGAGCCGTAGGAGACGTAGGCGCGCGTCGAGAGCACGAGGAGTGGCCCCGGGGCCAGCCAGACGGCCCAAGCGCACATCACCGCGGGCACCGACCCGAGGCCAAGTGAACGGGCGCTCGCCCACATGACGATCGCCGCGACCGCCCACAGCAATGAGGTGTAGGCCTTCAGCATCGTCGGATGTGCTCCGAACAGCGCGTGGAGGGGGGCGAGCACATACGCGTCGAGGGTGCCGGTGTAGGCCGCTCCTCGGATCACCACCGGCAGGTCGCCGTCGAGGATCGCCATCGCCTGCAGCCCGGTGTATGCCTCGTCGGCGTTCAACGTGCCCTGCACCGATCCGAGCACCCGCCAGCGAGCCCAGAGTCCGAGGATGACGGCGAGGGTTACGAGCACGCTCACCCCTCTCGTCCGCACGCCGCCCACGGGCGAAGCGTACGACGGCGGCCGGCTGGGGCCATGAACCGGTAGTTTCGCCTCATGGCCGTCCTCGTCACCGGTGGCGCCGGGTACATCGGCTCGCACACGGTTCGCCGGCTTCGCGAGGCAGGTATCGACACCGTGGTGCTGGACACCCTCGAGCGCGGGCGAGCCGAGGCGCTCCTCGGCGCACCACTCGTGGTGGGCTCGATCGCCGATGAGTCGCTCGTGGCCGAGGTGTGCAGGGAGCACTCGATCACCGCGGTCATCCACTTCGCGGCGCACAAGAGCGTCGGCGAATCGATGGTGAATCCTGGCCCCTACTGGACGAACAATGTGCAGGGAACGGTGCACCTGATCGAGGGGATGTTGGCCGCTGACGTGCGAACCATCGTGTTCTCCTCCTCGGCCGCCGTCTACGGATCACCCGAGCAGGTTCCGATCACCGAGCAGGCGCCGATCCGACCCGAGAACGTCTACGCCGAAACGAAGGCGATGATGGAGCGTGTCATCGAGTGGTACGGGGTGACGAGCGGACTTACCTGGGCGAGCCTTCGCTATTTCAACGCGGCTGGCGCCAGCGCCGACGGCGTGATCGGTGAGGACTGGAGCTCAACCACCAACCTCGTGCCGCTGGTCATGCGGGCCGCTCTCACCGACGCTGGACCAGTCGATGTGTTCGGAACCGACTTCGACACCCCCGATGGCTCAGGCGTACGCGACTACATCCACGTCGAGGATCTCGCCGAGGCGCACCTTTCGGCGCTCCGACATCTCGAAGACGGAGGCGAGAACCTGACGGTCAACCTCGGCACAGGTACCGGCACCTCGGTGCTCGAGATCCTCTCGATGACGGCTGAGGTACACGGGGCCGAGGTGCCCCACCGCCTTGCGGAGCGCCGGATCGGCGACCCGGCGACCGTCTACGCCGACTCGACCCGCGCGGCGACCGAACTCGGCTGGACGGCGACGCGGGACCTACGCGACATCATCACCTCCGCGTACGCCTGGCACTCCAGAACCTGACCGTCACCGGTCACCGGAAAGGAGTTCCCGCACGCGATCCTTCGGGCGCCCGATGATCGCACGATCTCGGGTCACCACAACCGGGCGCTGGAGCAGCTGCTTGTGCTTCACGAGGACCGCCACGACCTGCTCGGGCGTCGCGACGTCGTCATCGGTGAGGCCGAGCTTCTTCCAGAGGCTGTCGCGACGAACCAGATCGGTCACCGGATCCTCGAGCTTCGCGATGATGTCGCGAAGTGTCACCTCATTTGGCGGGGTCTTTCCGTAGAGGACGATTTCGAAGTCGACGCCAAGCTCCTCGGCAATGCTCACGGCATTGCTACTGCTGCCTCAATGGGGGTTGTGGTAGATCGTCACGCTCATTCGCCCTGTTTACCGCATCCCAAGGTTGTGCGACGTTCTCGGTGGGGCGGGTGGGGATCGAACCCACGACCCGGGGATTATGAGTCCCTTGCTCTG
>JAFMMJ010000013.1 GCA_017859785.1 Ilumatobacteraceae bacterium | reverse complement strand
CAACTCGACCGACACCTCGGTTCCGTGTGGAACACGGCTCGCGAGACATGCTGCCGCCGGCTTGTCCCACGTCTCAAGACCGAGCAGCCGCGAGCAGGCCCGCACCTGATCTTTGGTGAGGCCCGCCTCCACGAGGGGAAACACAGCGCCGCGCTCTCGAGCGGCCCGCTGGCCCGGCCGGTGATCGTCGAGATCATCAAGGTTCACGCCGAGCGCCACGACCGCGCCGAACTGCTCCGACAGCGGCACCACCGCATCCATGAGCGCGGATTTGCAGTGAAAACAGCGGTCCGGGTCGTTGCGACGGTACGCGGCTGACTCCATCTCATCGGTCTGAACGGTCGCCCAGCGCATCCCCCACTCGCTGGTGAGTCGCTCGCAGTCCGCGAGTTCGGAGGCGGCCAACGAAGGGGAAACGGCGGTGATGGCGAGTGCCCGATCACCCAGCACTTGGTGGCATACGGCCGCGAGAAGAGCCGAATCCGCTCCCCCGCTGAACGCGACCACTACCGAGTCGAGGTCAGCCACCTCGCGGCGAAGTCGTTCGAGATCCTCGGCGGCGGCTTGCGGATCCCATTCATCCGGGGCCGAGCGAGGCCGGTCGAGCGCCCCTCCGATCGCGGTCATCGTGAGAGTCTGCCACTCCGAGCATCGAAGGCACCCCCTCTCGCACTGGGAACTACCCCAACCAGAGGTGGGCCGAACTGGAGATCTAGTTTCAGTCCATGGATGAGTCCGTCGACGATCCGAGCCTTCTCGCCGAGACCGAGTTCATCGACCACGGACATCCGGCGGTATCGGAGTTCGTGGAGCGCGCGCTCGACGGAACGGGTCGACGCACGCCGATCGAGACCGCGGTGCTCCTGTTCAACGCGGTGCGCGATGGCATCAGGTACGACCCGTATCGGTGCTCCCGCGATCCTGATGCATATCGGGCGAGCGCCGTCGCGCTCGCGCCAACGAACTGGTGCGTCCCGAAGAGTGTTTTGCTCTGCGCCGCGGCCCGCGCCTCGGGCATCCCAGCGCGCCTCGGATTCGCTGACGTCCGCAATCACCTCACCAGTGAGCGACTGCACGCCGCGATGGGTACCGACGTGTTCATGTGGCACGGATACGCCGAACTTCATCTCGACGGTCGCTGGTTCAAGCTCAGTTCCGCCTTCAACCTCGAGATGTGCGAGCGGTTCGGGGTAGGGGTGCTCTCCTTTGACGGGACCGACGACGCCCTCATGCACCCGTACGACTCCACTGGCCGTCGCCACATGGAGTACCTCCGCAGTCACGGGAGTTTCGAGGATTTGCCCCTCGACCGCATTCTCGCTGATTTCGACGAGTTCTACCCGGGGTTCCTCGAGGGCCCTCGACCCGCCGATCCGCAGTTCGCTGGCTGAGGCGTTCGTCAGACCTCGACCGGCCGCCGCGCGTGTCGGATCCGGTCCTGCGGGTCGAGGTGGAGCTTTCGAAGGCGGATGCTCGATGGCGTCACCTCAATGCATTCGTCGGTGTCGATGAACTCGAGGGCGTGCTCCAGGGAAAGCACCCGGTACGGGGTGAGCTTGACCGTCTCGTCGGCCGATGAGGCGCGCATGTTGGTCAGTTTCTTCTCGCGACAAATGTTGACGTCCATGTCGCCCGATCGCGAGTTCTCGCCAACGATCATCCCGCAGTAGACCTGCGTTCCCGGACCCACCATCAGCGTCGATCGCTCCTGCAGGTTGATCATCGCGTAGGTCGTAGCGGGACCGGTGCGATCGGCGACGAGTGATCCCCGCTCACGGGCTCGGATCTCCCCAGCCCACGGCTCGTGTCGGTCGTAGACGTGACTGATCACACCGGTTCCTCGGGTCTCGGTGAGGAACTCCGTCCGGAAGCCGATCAGTCCCCGGGCGGGAACGAGATATTCGAGCCGAACCCAGCCGAGGCCATGATTCGCCATCGACTCCATGCGTCCGCGTCGAGAGGCCAGCAACTGGGTGACCGTGCCGAGGTGCTCCTCGGGCACGTCGATCGTCACGGCTTCCACCGGCTCGTGCCTGACACCGTCGATAACCCGCGTGACCACTTCGGGCTTGCCGACGGTCAGTTCGAAACCCTCTCGGCGCATGGTTTCGACGAGCACGGCGAGCTGGAGCTCACCTCGGGCTTGCACCTCCCATGCGTCAGGGCGCTCCGTCGGCCCGACCCGGAGGCTCACATTGCCAACGAGCTCCGCGTCAAGGCGCGCCTTGAGAAGCCGTGCCGTGAGCTTCGAGCCCTCTCGGCCCGCGAGCGGAGAGGTGTTGATGCCGATGGTCATGGAGAGCGCGGGTTCGTCGACCGTGATGACGGGCAGAGCGCGCGGGTCGTCGGGGTCGGCCAGGGTTTCGCCGATCGTGATGTCGGGGATACCTGCCACCGCGACGAGATCACCCTGACGAGCCGAGTCAACCGGACGGCGCTCGAGGTGCTCGGTGAGGAGCAACTCGGCCACCTTCACCTTCGACACCGTGCCGTCCGAGCGGCACCAAGCCACCTGCTGACCCTTCTGGATGGTTCCCTCCACCACCCGGCAGAGCGCGAGTCGGCCGAGATACGGATTCGCGTCGAGGTTGGTGACCCAAGCCTGCAGGGGCGCTCCGAGGGTGAAGCGCGGCGGAGGCACATGGGCGAGCACCGTCTCGAAGAGCGCGCGCAGGTCGTTGGTCGGTTGTGAAGGGTCGAGGCTCGCCCAACCGTCGCGGCCCGCGCAGTAGACGATCGGAAAGTCGAGTTGCGCGTCCGAGGCATCGAGGTCGATGAACAACTCATAGACCTCGTCGACCACCTCGGCGACTCGGGCATCGGGGCGATCGACCTTGTTCACGGCGAGGATCACCGGCATATCGCGGGCGAGCGCCTTGCGGAGCACGAATCTTGTTTGAGGAAGGGGACCCTCCGCCGCGTCCACGAGCAACACGATTCCGTCGACCATGGTGAGCGCTCGCTCGACCTCGCCGCCGAAGTCGGCGTGACCAGGAGTATCGACGATGTTGAGGGTGACACCCTCCCAAACGAGCGAGGTGTTCTTGGCGAGGATGGTGATCCCCTTCTCGCGCTCGAGGTCCATCGAGTCCATGACGCGCTCGGCGACCGACTCGTTGGCTCTGAACGCGCCGGACTGTCGGAGCATGGCGTCGACGAGGGTCGTCTTGCCGTGGTCGACGTGGGCGACGATCGCGAGGTTGCGGAGATCGTCGCGTTGAGCGAGGGGGGTTGACATGCCGCGGGGACGCTATCGACCCGCGGATGCGGGCGCGTCGATCACCGGCGACGGTCCCCGAACCGATTCCAGTGAGTTACCGCCTCGACGGGCTTGCGGCGGGCGACTCCGAATCTCCCGATCGGATACCCGACGGGCACAAGCGCCGCGATTTCGTATCGGTCGGCGGGCACGCCGAGCTCGTCGAGAACCTCGGCGGTGTAGACCCGGATGACCGTCGTCAAGGCGGTCCCGAGGCCGTAAGCCCGGGCGGCGAGGCAGAAGTTCTGCACCGCTGGGTAGACACTCGCGTCGAGCCGACCGATGTCGAGTGGCCCCTCGGCGTCCTCAGAACCCCAGGCGATCTTCGGTTGAAGAAACAGCACGAGCACCGGGACGTCGGCCATGTTGTCTGCGAGGTGGCGGCTCGCGTCGCGGGTGCGCTCCCACGAGCGGCGATCGTCATCGGATCGGAACTCGGCGGGATCGGCGAGGGAGGCTTCGTAGCGGTGATAAGCGCGCCCGTACCAGTGGCCGACCCGAGCGCGAGCCTCCGGTGCGGTGACCACGAGGTACTGCTGAGGTTGGACGTTTCCGCCTGATGGCGCCTGCTGCGCGGCTCGCAGGCATTCGAGGATCACCGCGTCGTCGACTGGCGCGTCGGTGAACCGGCGCATCGCGCGCGTGGTCATGATGTGCTCGAGGACGACTTCTGCGCCACGGTCGTCGGTCATGTCGACATTCTGACCGACCGACCATCTGCGGTCGACGACCGCGACCGGCGCCACCGGCGCGATCAGATCATCGACGCGTCGAGGTCGACACCCATCAGATGCTTGCCCAGAGTCTCGGCGAGACGGGGCGCGACCATGATGTGCTGTGGGACGACGTGCGCGTCACGCAGGCAACGTCCCAGCACACTGGTGTCGTAGACCGCTGAACCGCCCGCGACCGTGAACGCGCGATCGGTCACCGAGGTTGCCTCCGATGCGGCGTGCATCGCGGCGAGACGCATGCCGACCCGATGATCTACGTCGATTGGCCGGCCAGCGAGTGCCTCGTCCCAAGCCTCGCCAACGCTGGTGTGTAGATGGGCGCGCGCCGCTCGCCAGGACGCCTCGGCTCGCGCCAACTCCCCCTGTGCGAAACCGCTCTCGGCAAGCGTGCGCGAGGAGAACTGAGGAGTCTTCGCTCCGGCGATCGCGACCAACTCATCGAGGGCGCGGCGCGCCACTCCCAGGCCGACCGCGGCGACGCCGATGGCGAGGAGCGTGAAGTTCGGGAACCGTGCGATCGGGTCCTCCAAGCGGGGCGCCTGACGCCCCGGAGCCACGGTTCGCTCGAGTGGGACCCGGACTTCATCGACGGAGAAGTCGAGCGAACCCGAGCCCCTCATACCCGAGGTGAACCAGGTGTCATGGAACTCGATTTCCGAGGCCGGGAAGATGCAGGTGCGCTGAATCCCGTCGTCGCAGCGAGCTCCGCCTACCACCCAATCGCAGTGCTGGGTGCCGCTCCCCCATTGCCATCGACCTGAGACCACCACGTCGTCACCCTCGACTCGGCCGACTCCATTCGGAGCGAAGACCCCGCCGGTCGCCCGCGCCAAGGCGAACACCGACCGGGCGATGTCGGGTTCTAAGAAGACGGCCATCGAGGAGGTCGTGCTTGAGATCATCGAGCACCACCCGGCCGCGCCGTCGGCGTGAGCGACCCGTTCGATCAACTCGATCGTCTCGAGTGGACCGACTCCGGGCCCGCCGAGGTCGACGGGAAGGCACATGCTGAGGAGTCCTGCCGCAGCCAACGCGTCGACAGTCTCCGGCGGGAGGCGGCGGTTGGCCTCGGCACGGTCGGCGCCGTCGCGGGCCACGGTCACAGCGTTCAACACGAGCTCGTCGGAGATGGTGCTCGCCATGTCGAGATCGTAGGACCTGAGGACTCTGCCTGCCGGATCGCCCGTCGCTAGCGTGCGATCGATGTCCGGATGGAACTTCGCCGACGTCTTCGAGGCGATCGCAACCGCGCTGCCTGAGGCACCTGCCCAACGGCATGGGGACCGCGCCACCACTTGGGCAGAGTTCGATCGGCGCGCCGATGGTCTCGGTCGCGCGCTCCTCGACGCGGGGCTCCGCGAACAGGACAAGGTCGCGCAGTACCTCTACAACGGTTCCGAGTATCTCGAGAGCGTCCTCGGCTCGTTCAAGGCGGGTATGGCGATCGTCAACACGAACTATCGCTACACCGCCGATGAGCTCGTCTACCTCTGGGATAACGCCGATACAGCGGCCGTCATCTTCCACGGAACCTTCACCGACCGTATCGAGGAGGTCCGCTCACGGGTGCCCGGAGTTCGCCTGTGGATCCACGTCGACGACGGCAGCGGCCCCACCCCCGATTGGGCCGTGCCCTACGAGGAGCTGGCGAACTCGAGCGGTGACCGCGCGGTCGGACCTTGGGGTCGCAGCGGCGATCATCTTCTCCTTCTCTACACCGGTGGCACCACCGGCATGCCGAAGGGGGTCATGTGGCGTCAGGCCGACGTGATCGGCGCGCTCGAGGCCAACAATCGTCGCCGACTGCCCGACACGGTCGATGCGGCGGCAGTGATCGACCGACTGCGCGGACCCGGACCGCGGGGCCTACCGGGAGCTCCGTTGATGCACGGGACCGGCTTCTTCAACGCGATGAGCACCCTGCTCATCGGAGGATCGATCACCACGCTCGTCGGACGTCGGTTCGATCCGGTCGAACTGCTTGACACGATCGACCGCGAGGGAATCAACTCGATCTCGATCGTCGGTGACGCCTTCGCCAAGCCGATTCTCGAAGCCCTCGACACCGAGCCGGAGCGCTGGGACATCTCGAGCCTCCGGGTGATCGTGTCGTCGGGGGTGATGTGGTCGAAGGCCACCAAGGAAGGCCTACTCAGCCATAACCCCCGTCTGATCCTGCTCGACACATTGGGGTCGAGCGAGGCCATTGGCATGGCGACCAACACGACAACATCCGACAGCGCCGGGGAGACCGCCACCTTCACCCTCGGTCCCGGCACTCGGGTCGTCACCGAGGACGGGCGCGATGTGGTCCCCGGTTCGGGAGAGCGTGGTCGTGTCGCCCTGCGTGGCCACATGCCGCTCGGCTACTACAAGGACGAGGAGAAGTCCGCGGCCACCTTCCAGGTCATCGATGGGGAGCGCTATTCGATTCCCGGCGATTGGGCGGAGGTCGATAACGACGGATCGGTTCGACTCCTCGGACGTGGGAGCCAATGCATCAACACGGGAGGCGAGAAGGTCTACCCCGAGGAGGTCGAGGAGGCCCTAAAAACACACGCCTCGGTGCGCGACGCGGCGGTGGTCGCCCTCCCCGATGAGCGGTTCGGGCAAACCGTGTGCGCCCTGGTGGAGACCGTGGATGGCTCGTCGCCCGACGCGACCCTTCTCATCGATCACGTCAAGTCTCGTCTCGCCGCCTACAAAGCCCCGAGGACCATCCTCGGTGTCGACTCGGTCGGCCGAGCGGTCAATGGCAAGCTCGACTACCGACGTCTCGGCGAACTGGCTCGAGAGCGCACCGGACACGCGAGCGAGTGAGGCGACACCGCTTCTAGGCTCCCGCCGTGGCCGAAGGACCAGGTGGGCTCGCGCTCATCGATCGATCCCAACATGAGCTGGTTCTGTTCGACCTCGACGGCGTGATCACCCCGACCGCCGACCTGCATCGCGCGGCTTGGGCTGAGCTCTTCGCCGTCTACGGGTTCACCGATCGCGACTATCTGACCTTTATCGACGGCCGCAGTCGATATGACGGCGTGCGCGCCTTCCTCGCCTCGAGAGAGGTCGACTTGCCAGAGGGCCAACCCGATGACGCTCCCGGCGACGGGACCGTCTGCGCTCTCGGAAACCGGAAGGATGCCGTCTTCCGCGAGCGACTCGATCGCGGTGGCGTGGCCGCATACACCGACGCGGCGAATCTGATCGATCGACTCGACGAGGAAGGGGTGGCAAGCGCCGTGGTGTCCTCATCGCGGAACGCGCGAGCGGTGCTGTCCGCTGCGGGGCTGCTCGAGCGCTTCGAGGTCATCGTCGACGGCGTCGTGATCGAGTCCGAGGGAATCCCCGGAAAACCCCACCCGGAACCGTTCCTGCTCGCCGCTCGTCGCTCCGGGGCTTCACCGGCGCGAACGATCATCATTGAGGACGCCGAGTCCGGTGTGGCCGCCGGTGCCTCTGGAGGATTCGGTCTCGTTATCGGGGTCGATCGGGTGGGAGCCCGCGACACGTTGCTCGCTGCCGGAGCCGACGTCGTCGTCGAATCGCTCAACGAGGTCACCGTGAACGGAGCGACGACGTGACCGGCGCGGTGCGGCGCCCGACCGAGATCGATCGTCATCGGTTCCCGGTCGATGAGTGGAGGCTCACCGAAGTCGAGTACCGAAGCGACGACCTCGGTCACACCGAGACCCTCTTCGTCGCCGCAAACGGCTACCTCGGTCTTCGCGCGAACCCGCCGGAAGGTCGCGACGCCCATTCACACGGGACCTTCGTGAACGGCTTCCACGAGACCTGGCCGATCATGCACGCCGAGTCCGCCCACGCCTTCGCCCGCACCGGCCAGACCATCGTCAATGTTCCGGACGCGAAGCTCATGAAGCTCTACGTCGACGACGAGCCGCTCCGCCTCGGCTCCGCCGACCTCGAGCACTACGAACGATCGGTCGACTTCCGGACCGGCGTCGTCACTCGTGACCTGATTTGGCGCACTCCGGCCGGCAAGAGGGTCCGCGTCACCTCGTCGACCATGGCGAGCATGGTGCATCGCCACCTCGCCGTGCTCAGCCTCGAGGTCTCGATGCTCGATGGCACGGCGCCGATCGTCGTGTCATCTCAACTGCTCAATCGCCAAGATGGCGAGGACGAGTACCACGTCGAATCGGCTGCGCTCGGGGCCGGCACCGATCCGCGGCAGGCCCGTCGGTTCGACCGGCGTGTGCTGCTCAGCCGCGTCCAGCGCCGCCTCGAGGTTCCCGAAGGCGATGGCGTCGTCCTCGGACATCGCTGCGCGGAGAGCGGAATGACCATCGCGAGCGCCTACCGCCATCTCATCGAGTGCGAGGGCGATGATCTCGAGACGAATGTCGAGGTCCGGCCTGACCACGCCAAGACCGTGGTGGCGACCACGCTCGCCCCGGGCGCGAGCGTTCGGGTCACCAAGTTTGTGGCCTATCACACCTCCACTGGCGTGCCCTGTGAAGAACTGGCTGACCGATGCGCGCGCACGCTCGATCGCGCGGCCTCCACCGGTCGAGAGGCTCTCGAAGCTGAGCAACGCGGCTGGTTCGATGACTTTTGGTCGCGCAGCGATGTGCGTATCGGAGGGGACCCATCTACCCAGCAGGCCGTCCGATGGAATCTGTTCCAATTGGCGCAGGCCAGCGCGGCGACCAATGAAGCCGGCATCGCTGCCAAGGGTGTGTCGGCGGCGGGTTACGAGGGTCACTACTTCTGGGACACCGAGGTGTACGTGGTTCCCTTTCTTGCGTACACCGACCCTGAGGCCGCGCGCCGCCTCCTCCGCTTCCGCCACGGCCTGCTCGACGCCGCACGCCGGCGTGCCACAGAGCTGAGCCAGCGCGGCGCCCTCTACCCCTGGCGCACGATCAACGGGGAGGAGGCTTCGGCGTATTACGCGGCAGGCACCGCTCAGTACCACATCAACGCCGCGGTGGCCTACGCCCTCGAGCGCTACATCGAGGCGACCGGCGACACCGACTTCCTCCACGAGGAGGGCGCGGAGATCCTCGTGGAGACCGCACGCCTGTGGGAGGACCTTGGGTTCTACGCCCCTGCCGACCGCTCAGGCACGGCTGGCCGGTTCCACATCCACCGCGTCACCGGGCCCGACGAGTACACGACCGTGGTCAACGACAACCTCTACACGAACGTCATGGCGCGGTTCAATCTGCGGTTCGCCGCTCGCGTGGTGCGAGAACTCCGGGATCTCGGAGGGGAGGCGCTCGAGCGCTTGATCCGCGCCACAGCACTCACCGAGGGCGAGGAGGACGCATGGGATCGTGCGGCCGATGAGATGTATCTGCCCTTCGACGAGCAACTCGGCATTCACCCCCAAGATGAGGCGTTCCTCGACTTGGAGCCCTGGGATTTCGACCGCACACCGAGCGATCGATATCCCCTACTGCTCCACTTCCACCCGCTGGTGATCTACCGCCATCAGGTGCTGAAGCAGGCCGATGTCGTGCTCGCCATGTTCCTGCGGGGCGAGCATTTCGACCTCGACACCAAGCGACGCAACTTCGACTACTACGACCCGATCACTACGGGCGACTCCTCGCTCTCCGCCTGCGTGCAATCGATCATGGCGGCAACCGTCGGTCACCCCGAGCTCGCTCATCGCTACTTCGCGGAGTCGCTCACCCTCGACCTCGTCGACTCCCACGGCAATAGCGCCGACGGTGTGCACGTGGCCAACGCAGGCGGCGTCTGGGCCGCCGTCGTGAACGGGCTCGCCGGGGTCCGAACCGAGAGCGAACGGGTCCACGTCGAACCGAAGCCTCTGCCGGGCTGGTCCTCGCTCTCGTTCTCTCTTCGACATCGAGGCGCTCGGCTGCAGATCGGGATCACGGCGGAGGCATCAACGGTCGAGCACCTTGAGGGGCCCAAGGTCACCGTCGTACTCGGCGAGACCGAGCACGACCTCGAACCGGGCGGATCGGCACGGGGACCCGGCGCACCCGCTCGCTAACGTCTGGCGCATGACAGCAGAACTCGGATTCGACGGCAAGGTTGCGATCATCTCCGGGGCGGGTGGTGGTCTCGGACGCCAGCACGCCCTGATGCTCGCGTCCAGAGGGGCGTTGGTGGTGGTCAACGACCTCGGTGGCGCCGTCGACGGAACCGGGTCCGATAAGGGCGCCGCCGAACGGGTCGTCGACGAGATCAAGGCTCTCGGCGGTGAGGCGGTCGCCGACACCAACTCGGTTTCCACTCCCGAAGGAGGGGCCGCCATCGTGGCGACCGCCGTCGAAGCCTTCGGCACGGTCGACATCGTCATCAACAATGCCGGCATCCTCCGCGACAAGGCGTTCCACAACATGGATGCCGCCATGTACGACGCCGTTCTCGAGGTACATCTTCGCGGTGCGCTCAATCTCACCCAGCCGGCGTTCAAGATCATGCGCGACAAGGGCTACGGCCGCATCGTGTCCACCTCATCGGGGGCTGGCGTCTTTGGCAACTTCGGTCAGGCCAACTACGGGGCCGCGAAAATGGGCCTCGTCGGCCTCACCCGAGTCCTCGCCGTCGAGGGCGCCCGCAACAACGTGCGAGCGAACGCGATCGCGCCGATCGCCCTCACCCGCATGACCGAGGATCTGCTCGGTGACCTCGGGCAGAAATTGCAACCCGAGTTCGTCGCCCCGCTCGTCACGTACCTGGCGCACGAGTCCTGTGAGGCCTCGGGGCGGCTCTTCTCCGTGGGTGGCGGCCGCGTCGCCGAAGTGTTCATCGGGGAGTGCGATGGCTACACCTCGGCCTCACTCAGCCCTGAGGAGGTGCGCGACAACTGGTCGCAGATCACCGACCGAGAGGGCTACACGGTTCCGGCCCACATGGGTGACGAGACCGCCCTCTTCGTTCGCGCCCTCTCCTGAGTGAACCGTTAGATCCGGATCACGTGAGCATCCAGGCCTTGAGCACGGTCGAGGTGGACGCCTCCGACGGCGTCAAGCTCGCCGTACACGACTTCGGAGGTGACGGCCCTCCGCTCGTCGTGTCTCATGCCACCGGGTTCCATGCGCACTGCTACGTCGACATGATCGGACGTCTCCGAGGGTCGTATCGAGTTCACGGCCTCGACTACCGGGGGCATGGCGGCTCGTCCGAGCCACGGTCAAACCTGACCGACTGGTCGGGTTTCGCTGCTGACCTCCTTCAGGTGTGCCGATCGGTCGGTGCTGGCGAACCGGTCTCGGTGTTCGGCCACTCGATGGGTGCGGCAGCGGCCCTGATGGTCTCCGACCAGGAACCGGGACTCATCTCGTCGGCGGTGCTCTTCGAGCCGATCACACCTCCTCCAGCGCCGGGACTCGACCCCGAGTCGATACCGCTCGTGATCGGCGCGCGACGCCGGCGAGCGACGTTCCCCGATCACCAGACGGCGATCGAGAACTACGGATCGAAGCCTCCGCTCTCGCTGATGACACCATCCACCCTTCAGGCCTATGTCGAGTTCGGCACGCGACCCCACGACGACGGCGTCACCCTCGCCTGCCGGCCGGGTTTCGAGGGCGATGTGTTCGCCAGCGCCCACGGGATCGACGTATGGAGCCACCTGCCCGAGATCTCGCTTCGCTGCCTCGTCCTCGCTGGAGCGGATGAGGCGAATCAACCCTCCTCCTTCGCGGGCCCGGTGGCCGATCGCCTGCCGAACGCGACGTTCCGTCGGCTTGCGCACCAGACCCACTTCGGCCCGTTTAGCCACCCCGACGAGATCGCCGATTCGACGACAGAATTTCTTCGGAGCGCAACGTGAGCCACACCCCGCCAACCACGCTCTCCCCATCGCGGATTGAGTCGTTTCTGTCGTGTCCTCTTGCGTTCCGGTTCGCGAGCCTCGACGGCCTCCCCGACCCACCCACCGAGGCGACGACCAAGGGCTCCCTCGTGCACCGCGCGCTCGAGCTCTTCATGGAGGCGCCGCGAGGCGAGCGCACGCCAGGCTTCCTCGACCAGTGCACCGAGGCCGCCATCTCTGAGTACCACGACGGTCCGGAACTCGCTTGGCTCTCCCTTGACGAGACACGACTCGCCGCATTCGATGACGATGCCCGTTCGCTCGCTCGCAACTACTTGACCATGGAGGATCCCGATTCGATCGAGACGGTCGGCCTCGAGTTGCGCCTCGAGGCCGAGGTTGGGCCTGTCACCCTGCGAGGCATCATCGACCGACTCGAGCGCGACGCCGAAGGTCGACTCGTGGTGAGCGATTACAAGACGGGGCGCACTCCCCCTCCCGCATACCAGAAGAAGTCGATGTCCGGAGTCCACTTCTACGCGCTGCTGTGTCGCGAGCGCCTCGGAGAATCGCCGGGAAGTGTGCGCCTGCTCTTCGTTCGTTCCGGCGAGGTGCTGAGCGCCGAGCCGACCGAGCAGGCCATCTCGTTCCTGACGACGCGCGTGAGTGCCGTGCACAGCGCGATCACGACGGCCTGCGAGCGCGACGACTTCCGACCGAAGAAGAGCGCGCTCTGCCGTTCCTGCGCCTACCAGCGCTGGTGCCCGGAGTTCGGCGGTGATCCTGCTCGCGCCGCGGAGGAGGCACCCGTCGTCTACGCCGGGGTGGCGCCACGATGAGTTCGGAACAGCGCGAGCACGCCGAGCACACAGTTCCTGGCCTCGGTGGCCTCGGACCCCGGGTCGCCCGATTCGACACCGCTGTCGATGAGTGGCTCGAGACGATCCGCGGTAACCCGACCGTCGATCGGGTGGCCACCACCGCGTCCAAGCTCGGCGACTGGAGCACGATCTGGCACGCGGCCGGGTTGGCGCGCGCCCTCGCTGGCGGTCGTCTCCGTGAGTCGATCGCTCTCGACATCGGACTCGCAGCCGAGAGCCTGATCGTCAATCAGGGCGTGAAGCGACTTTTCCGTCGTGAGCGACCAACCGAGTCCGGCGATGACCGCTACGACGTTCGGCGGCCGAGCACCTCGGCGTTCCCCTCCGGACACGCGAGCGCCGCCGCCTTCGCTGCGGTGACCCTCATCAGATGGTCTCGTGGTCGCACCTCACCGATCTGGTTGACGATGGCCGTGGTGGTCGGCGCCAGTCGCGCCGTCGTGCGTATCCACCACGCGAGCGACGTCGTCGGCGGCGCGTTGACCGGAATCACCCTCGCGAGGGTTCTCGCGCGACCACTCGACCGGCTCGCCGGACGTCGCTGACTCCAGCCGCTGATCTCAGATTGAGACGAGCACGCTGCGAATGTCCAGCAGCACATCGGTGACCTCGTTGGAGGACACGAGTTCGCGCTGAAGCATCCGACCGAGCGCCTCGTCGACCATGGCGATCGCGGAGGCGAGCACCGCGTCAGCGTCGCGCTCAGGACGATCCTCGAGCGCCACCGCTCCCGTCGTCGAGTTGGTGTTCCCGTCGTCGGTGTGGAGGCTCGGATCCGTCATCGCCCACACCGTATCGGGACGCTGGGTCCTCGGGACGCATCCCCACCTACGATGACGAGATGGATCTCCGAGATCGACATGTCGTAGTGACCGGGGCCGCTGGCGGAATCGGCTCGGCCATCGCGCGGCGACTGCACGAGGCGGGCGCACGGCTCTCGGTGACCGACCTGCGGGGCGCCGACTCCCTCGCCAGCGAGTTACCCGGCGCGTTCTCGGTGGCCGCCGATATCAGTTCGGAGGCGGGAAATATCGAACTCATCACGGCAGCGCGGTCAGCGCACGGTGAGATCGACCTGTTCTTCGCGAACGCTGGAGTGGCGATCGGAACCGACCCGATGGACGCGGAGGGCACCTGGGAAACGGCCTTCGCCATCAATCTCCACGCCCACCGTTGGGCCGCGCGGCAGCTGCTTCCCGCCTGGCTCGAGCGTGGTGAGGGCTACTTCTGCTCGACGGCCTCGGCCGCCGGATTGCTCGCTCAGATCGGGTCGGCGCCGTACTCCGTCACCAAGCACGGCGCCGTCGCGTTCGCCGAGTGGCTCGCCATCACCTACGGCAGTCGCGGACTCCGGGTGTCGTGCCTGTGCCCTCAAGGTGTCAACACCGACATGTTGAACTCCGATGTGGTCGGCGGCGGCGGAGGTGACGTGGTCCGAGCCGTTGGCAACGTGCTCGAGCCCGAGGAGGTGGCCGAGGTGGTGCACGCCGCCATCATCGACGAGCGCTTTCTCATCCTCCCCCACCCTGAGGTCGGTGATTACCTCCGCCACAAGGGCGACGATCCGGCGCGTTGGATTTCTGGGATGCAGCGGCTGCAGCGTCGCACTCTCGGACTCTGACCGTCGTGGCTGACCGGACGGCCCTCCGCCAGATCGGCCTCGTTCACGGCGAGGAGGTTCGCTTCAAGCCGCATGCGAACCGGCGATGGGTGGTCGGTCGTATCTCTGGGGTTGAGCCTGACGGGAGCATCTGCCTGCACGACCCAGACGGTTCGGCTCGCTCGCTTCGACCCGAAGCACTCGAGGTCCGTCGGCCAGGACCTCGGGGCCGGCGGAAATGGCGGAACGTGGCCGAGGTGGCGACCACCTGGGAGCAGTTGCCGCTCTTTTAAGTAGTCGGGTCAGCCCGTGACCAACGTTCGCCCACTCGCGAGCCAGGCGACCGTGCCTCCCTCGAGTTCGTAGATCGACTCAAACCCGAGGTCGGCCATCAGCGCCGTTGCCTGCCCTGAGCGGTTGTCACTTCGGCAATAGACGAAGTACGTGGCTGATCGATCAAGGGCCTCGATCCTCGAGACGAAATCAGGAGCGGAGATATCGATGAGGTCCGCGCCGGGGAGGTGACCTTCGGCGAACTCCTCGGGAGTCCGAACGTCGATGATCTCAACACCGCCGGAAGCGAGGATCGCCTCTGCCCCTGCCGGATCAACAAGCGCGAGGAAGGCATCCGAGGTGAGTTCTGCCATGTCGGACGTTGGTGCCACCTCCGATGAAGTCGCGCAAGCGCTGAGCAGCCCCAGCACAACAAGCAGCGGAGACAGGCGCACGATGGTCAGGCGCAATCGCCGATCGCGGCGACCAGCGCGTCGAGACCCTCGTCCATCGTCGCTTCATCGATGTCGAGCATCGGCGACATTCGGATCACGTTGCCGTAGAGGCCGCCCTTGCCGACCAGCAGACCGTGCCGCTTCGCCGCCTCGAGGAGCGCGGCGGTCCGCTTCGGATCTGGTTCGACGGTTCCCGGGTGGCAGATCTCGAGCGCCCACATGAGCCCCCGTCCCCGGAGTTCGGCGATCCAGTCGGTCTGCTCGACGATCGGGCGGACACGGGCGTCGAATCGTCGCCCCATGCGAAGCGCGTTGCCCTGCAGGTCGTTGTCGAGCACGTAGCGGAGTGTCGCCGCACCGGCTGCGGCGGAGAGTGGGTTTCCGCCGAAGGTCGAGAACGACAAGACATCGATCGTGTCCATGATCTCGGCCCTCGCCACGACCCCGGCCAGGGTGATCCCGTTCCCGACGCCTTTGGCGAAAGTCATGATGTCGGGAACGATCCCGTGTGCTTGGTAGCCCCAGAAATGCTCCCCGGTGCGACCCCAGCCGGTCTGTACCTCGTCGGAGATGAACAGGATCCCGCGGTTGGAGAGTTCCTTCGCGAACGCCCCGAACATGCCATCGGGTGGAGTCGCGAAACCCCCGACTCCTTGGATCGGCTCGGCGATGAGACAGGCGACATCCCCGGCGGACGTCATGTCGAGGAGTTGCACCAAGTCGGCGGTGCAGGCGGCGGTGTACGCGTCGTCGTCGAGATGGGCGAACGGTGATCGAAGGCGGTAGCCGCCTTGCACGAACTGAACTTGGAGTCCGCTGATGGAGGTGGACGACCAACTCGAGTGGGAGGTGATGGCCTGCGCGGTGAAGGAACGCCCGTGATAGGAGTTGCGCACCGCGAGCACCTGATTCGACTTCCTGAAGCTGGTGGCCAGCAGCAGGGCGGTGTCGTTGGCCTCGGTGCCAGAAGTGGTGAAGAACACACGAGCATCGGGAATGCCCGACACCTCGGCGACCATCTCGGCGAACTCGATCATCGGCTCAGAGAGGTACAGGGTCGAGGTGTGGAGCACCTTGCCGGCTTGTTCACGAATCGCTGCCGTCACGTGCGGGTTGTCGTGGCCGACCATCGTGGTCAGCACCCCACCGAAGAAGTCGAGGTAGCGGTTGCCCGCCGAGTCCCATACCTGCGAGCCGCTGCCGCGGTCGATCTCGACCGGTTCCGCGTAGAGCGGGGAGACAAATGACGGGAGGACGCTTCGGTAGCGATCGAGAAGGGTCTGTTCGGCGGACTGGGTGCTCACGCCATCGAAACTACCGATCTCGAACTCACCTATCCCGAATCATCGAGTAAAGAGGCGGCGCGGGTCCTCGCTGGACACCCCGTACGGGGTAGGTGGTTGACCTCGGGAGCAAATGTCCGTACATTCTGCGGCGTGAATCTCGGTCGATCTCTCGCCCCAAGTTGGATCCGCGCTTATCACCGCGACGACCTGCGCCCAGACCTCGCCGCAGGTTTGACGATCGGGGCGATGCTCGTCCCCCAGGGAATGGCCTACGCACTGCTCGCCGGCCTTCCCCCGGAGATCGGCCTCTACGCGTCCACTCTCCCGCTGCTCGCCTACGCCCTTCTCGGCACCTCGCGCCAACTCGCTGTCGGCCCCGTCGCCATCGTCTCGCTTCTGACGGCATCGGCGCTCGCCCCCCTCTACGAGCAGGGCACCGCCGGTTACATATCGGCAGCGGCGCTGCTCGCCCTCCTCGTCGGAGCGGCCCACCTCGTGCTCGGCTTCGGACGGCTCGGATTTGTCGTGAACTTCCTGTCGCACTCCGTCCTCGTCGGCTTCACCGCTGCCGCGGCGATCATCATCGGCTTCTCGCAGGTCAAGCATCTGCTCGGCGTCTCGGTACCCCGCACCGACCACTTCCACGAGACGGTCACCGAAGTGCTCTCAGTGATCGGCGGCACCGATATGACCACCCTGGCGATCGGGCTCGGAAGCGTCGCGCTTCTGCTCGTCCTGAAGCGCGTCGCCCGACGGGTGCCCGGCGCGTTGGTTGTCGTGATCGCTACCACCGTGGTGGTCACACTCGCCGACCTCGGATCGAGCGGCGTCGCCACCGTCGGCTCGATCCCTGACTCCCTTCCGATGTTTGCCCTGCCTGACTTCGGCAGCGGAGCGATCGCCGACCTCCTACCCACAGCGTTGGTGATCACCCTCGTCGGCTTCATGGAGTCCATCGCCGTCGCCAAGGTGTACGCCCGCCGCCATCGGTACGACGTCGAAGCAAACCGCGAACTCGTCGCCCTCGGGGCATCGAACGTGACCGCGGGACTCTTCGGCGGCTATCCCGTGACCGGCGGCTTCTCGCGGACAGCCGTCAACGATTCAGCCGGAGCGAGAACTCCGCTCGCGAGTGTCATCACCGCGGTGATCGTTCTCATCACCATCGCGCTCCTCACCCCGCTCTTCGAGAATCTGCCGAAGGCGGCACTCGGCGCGATCATCATCGTCGCGGTCATCAACCTCGTCGATATCGCCGAGATGCGACACATCGCTGCTGTGAAGCGAACCGACCTCGTCGGTCTCGGAGTCGCGTTCTTCGCCACGCTGATCCTTGGCATCGAGGTGGGTATCGGGGTCGCGGTCGTCGCGTCGATGCTCGTGGTGTTTGCCCGAATGTCCAAGCCCCACACCGCTGTGCTCGGCCGCATTCCTGGCACGACGAGCTGGCGGAACCTCGAGCGCTTCCCTGACGCCGAGACGATTCCCGGTATCGACATCGTCCGCATCGACGCCGCGCTCTCGTTCGTGAACTCTCAGCACGTCAAGCGTCTCCTCGGTGACCGGGCAGCCCAGTTGCAGACCGAGCCCCGAGCGCTCGTCCTCGACTGCTCTGGAATCAACGACATCGACGCGACCGGGGCCGAGACGCTCGCGGAGATCCTCACCGACCTCGACGAGTCCCCCGTCGTGCTTCACCTCTGCGACGTCAAAGGTCCGGTTCGCGATGTGCTTCGACGAGCCGGCCTATGGGAGCGCCTCGACGGGCGGCTACACGCGACCGCGCACCAGGCGGTCGAGCTCATCACCGGCTCGGCGGAACCCGCCCCTGGCGATCGTCGCGCCGCGGGGCTGGAGGAGAGCGGTGTCTGAGCATCGGGAAACCGCCGATGCTGTCTGGGCGGAGCTCGTGCGACGCCATGACGAGCATGTGGCGACCCACGGCTACGACGGCACGGTCGCCGACCACAACCCGGCCGCGGCCGTACTCGCCTGCTCGGATGCGCGCGTTCCACCGTCGGTGCTCTTCGGCCAAGACGCCGGGAGTCTCTTCGTGGTCCGGATCGCCGGGTCGAGCGCGACCGCCGGGGCGGTGGCATCCCTCACGTTCGCGGTAGAGCATCTTGGCTGCGGTCTCGTTGTCGTGCTCGGACACACGAACTGTGGTGCCGTGCGCGCCGCGCTCGACGACAGCCCGGACCCCGTGCTCGCGCCGGTGCTCGCTCCGATCCTCGCGCCCATCGACGAGATGCTCGCCGCCTGCCAGTCCTGCGATGGCGACCTCGATGCCGCCGTCGCCGCCAACGTCGCCCACAACCTTCGTCGGTTGCGCCGGAACCGCGGGCCTCTCGGCAACGCGATCGCCGAGGGGCGCGCTGTGCTTCGGGGCGCAGTTCACGATCTCGCCACGGGACGGCTCATCGAGATCACCGAGGAGGGCCCCGCCGGTGAATCTCCCGCTTTGTCCGTACCAATCCCTTGACCCGAAATGTCCGTACCTCTAAATTCACAAGGACACGACGAAGGAGTTCCGATGAAGTTCCAGCAGTACTACCTCGAATGTCTCTCCCACGCCTCGTACCTCATCGGCGATGAGACCAGCGGCCGAGCGGTTGTCGTCGATCCCCAGCGCGACATCGCTCAGTACCTCGCCGACGCGGAGGCGAGCGGCCTCACCATCGAGATGGTCATCGAGACCCACTTCCACGCTGACTTCCTCTCCGGGCACCTCGAACTCGCCGCGGCCACCGGCGCGGAGATCTGCTACTCCGCCATCGCGAACCCCGAGTTTGAGCACCGGAAGATGTCCGACGGCGAGCGAGTGAGCCTCGGAGAAGTCGTGCTCGAGTTCCGCCACACGCCGGGCCACACTCCCGAATCGATGAGCATCGTCGTCTTCGAGAGCGCCGAGGCGACCGAGCCCTACGGCGTGCTCACCGGAGACACCCTCTTCATCGGCGACGTCGGGCGTCCCGACCTGCTCACCTCGGTCGGCTTCACTCAGGATCAACTGGCCGAGAAGCTCTACGAATCCCTTCACAACAAGCTCATGACCCTTCCGGACGAAACACGGGTGTTTCCTGCCCACGGCGCCGGTTCCGCGTGCGGAAAGAACCTCTCGACCGAGCTCACCTCGACCATCGGCGATCAAAAGTCGACGAATTACGCCCTTCGCGCCCCGAGCCGAGACGCCTTCATGGAGATGGTCACCGCCGGACAACCGCCGGCCCCCAGTTACTTCATCTACGACGCGGTGCTCAATCAGCGCAAGCGCGAACTGCTCGACGAGGACGCCCTTCCCGCCGCTCTCACACTGGAGGAGGCGGATCGCGCCATCGCCGGCGGCGCCCTGCTCGTCGACGGTCGCACCCCCGAGGAGTTCGCTCTCGGACACCTCGAGGGCGCCATCAACGTCGGCCTTGGCGGTCGCTACGCCGAGTTCGCCGGTTCGATCATCCCGAGCGACGCCGACATCGTGCTCTTCGTGGAGGACGGATACGAATTGGAGGCGAAGAACCGGCTCGCGCGTATCGGGTTCGACCGCGTCGTCGGCGCGATCAGCGACACCACGCGCGTCCTCGTTGAGAATCCCGACCGGGTCCGCCGCGCGTCACGCCTGACATCGCAGGCCTTCAACGACCGCCACGCTGAGATCGCCAACATCCAGATTGTCGACGTTCGAAACCCGGGCGAGGTCGAGTCGGGCATGGTGCCCGACTCGGTGAACATTCCCGTTGGCCAGCTGCCCGCTCGACTCGACGAGCTCGACGCTGGCCGACCAACGGTCATCTACTGCGCCGGCGGCTACCGCTCGTCGGTGGCGGCGAGCCTGCTTCGCCAACGGGGCTTCAACGACGTCAGCGACGTGCTCGGCGGATACGGCGCCTGGATCGAGACGACTCAAAGCGCCTGAGGCGCGATTCAGCACCAGCGCAGGGACGACGCGCCAACGGAGAGGGGGACCATGACAACCACAGCGAAACACCGGATCGTCGTCGTCGGCGGCGGTAGCGCGGGAATCTCCGTCGCCGCTCGCCTGCTGAAGAAGGGTCACAGCGACGTCGCCGTGATCGAGCCCTCCGACAAGCACTACTACCAGCCGCTGTGGACCTTGGTCGGCGCCGGGGTGTCTCAGGCGAGCACGTCGGAGCGGTCTGAGGCCTCGGTCATGCCGAAGGGTGCTACGTGGATCAAGAAGGCGGCATCAGCCTTCCGTCCCGACGACAACGCCGTCGAGTGCTCCGACGGCTCCGTCTACGAGTACGACGCGCTGATCGTGTGCCCCGGGATTCAACTTGACTGGGACAAGATGTCGGGCCTAGCCGAAACCCTCGGCCGTGACGGAGTCTCGTCGAACTATCGCTTCGACCTCGCGCCAAAGACCTGGGACTTCATCCGGGGCACCAAGTCGGGCTCCGCGGTATTCACCATGCCGACCGGAGCCATCAAGTGCGCCGGAGCACCGCAGAAGATCGCCTACCTGGCTGCGGACTACTGGAAGTCTCAGGGGCTGCTCGGCAAGATCGACATCCACCTGGTTATCCCCGGCGCCCGGGCCTTCGGCATCCCCGAGATCGCCGACGAGCTCGACAAGGTGATCGCCGGCTACGGAATCCACCTCCACACCGAAGCTGAGGTCACCGCCGTCGACAGCGCCAACCGCACGGTCACCGTCACCAACCTCGGCGAGGCCAACGGCACCAGCACACTCCCCTACGACCTGCTCCATGTTGTGCCACGCCAGTCAGCACCCGACTGGGTGAAGGACAGTCCGCTCTCCACCGGAGAGGGGCCCGGTTACGTCGAGGTCGACAAGCACACCCATCAGCACGTGCGCTATCCCAACGTGTTCTCCCTCGGCGACGCGGGAAGCACCCCGAACTCGAAGACCGGCGCCGCGATCCGCAAGCAAGCGCCAGTCGTCACAGAGAACGTCGACGCCTACCTGTCCGGGCGTTCAATCTCCGCCGAATACCACGGCTACGCCTCCTGCCCGCTCACCACCTCGCGTCAAGCGATGCTCCTCGCCGAATTCGACTACTCGATGAAGCGGACCCCCTCGATTCCTGTGATCAACACCGTCAAGCCTCGCCGCGACATGTGGTACCTGAAGAAGTACGGCCTGCCGTTCCTCTACTGGAACCTCATGCTCAAGGGCCTCGCGTGACCCGACATCCGCACCATCCGCACCACACCCAACTGGGGGAACCATGACACGACTCGGCTTCGTCCTCGCCAGCGACTCCTGTATTGGCTGCCACGCCTGCACTGTGGCCTGCAAGAGCGAGCACGACGTGCCGCTCGGCGTGAACCGCACGTGGGTCAAGTACATCGAGTCGGGCTCGTTCCCGAACACCGGTCGGTCGTTCTCGGTGATGCGGTGCAACCACTGCGACGACGCGCCGTGCATGACGATCTGCCCGACGAGCGCCCTGCACCGCGCGCCGAACGGCGTCGTCGATTTCGATGACGGCAACTGCATTGGTTGCAAGGCCTGTATGAACGCCTGCCCCTACGACGCGATCTACATCAACCCGGAAACAAACACCGCGCACAAGTGCAACTTCTGCAACCACCGCGTGGAGGTTGGTCTCGAGCCTGCCTGTGTGACGGTGTGCCCAACACACGCGATCATCACCGGCGACCTCGACGACCCCAACTCCGAGATCTCCAAGATCGTCGCTCGCGACAAGGTCGCGGTGCGCGCCCCCGAGCAAGGCACCAACCCGAAGGTCTTCTACCGGGGAGTCGACCAGGCCTCGCTCGACCCGACGAGGACCGCCATCTCCTCTGACGGCATGATCTGGGCGGATACCACCCCCGACCACCCGACGATCACCAACGTCATGAAAGAGCACAGCGGCTCGGGTGTGGTCGCGAGAACCGCGTACACAACGACCCACGCGATCACCTGGAAGTCGAAGGTCTCGGGCTATCTCGTGACGAAGGCCATCGCCGCCGGAGCGATGATCATGGCCGCACTCATGGTCATGCTCGGCCACGGCGAATCGGCCACCGCGGCCGGTCTACTCCCCGCGGTGATCGCGGGTGTCTTCACGGCGATCACGGGCGTGCTCCTGATCGCCGACCTCAAGCAGCCGAAGCGCTTCCTCTACATCCTGACCCGTTCCAACACCTCCTCCTGGCTGGTTCGTGGGGCGTGGATACTCGGCGCATTCGCCGGCGTCAGCGGATTGTGGGGGCTCCTCGGCCTCATCGGATTGAGCAGCGCTCTGCCGTGGCTCGTGTTGCCTCAAATCCTCCTCGCGGCTGCCGTGGCTGGCTACACCGCCTTCCTCTTCGGCCAGTGCGAGGGACGCGACCTCTGGCAGACCCCGCTCCTGCTGCCCACCCTCCTCGCTCAGGCGCTCGTGGCCGGTGGCGCCACGTACAGCGTGCTCGGCCTCGCGGTGGATGTTCCTGAACCCGACGCGGTCGGGATTGCGTTCCTCATCGGACTCGGTGTGCTCGCCTTGCTCCTCGCCACCGAGATCTGGTCGAAGGGCTCGCGCTCCGTCGAGCTCGCCACCCTCGAGATGACCCGAGGCGCCCAGGCGCGCAAGTTCTGGATCGGCGGCATTCTGATCGGCATCGTCGCCCCAGCGGCGATCGTCTACGCCGATCTCGCCACCGGCCTCGCTGACGGGGTGGTCGCCCTTGCCGGCCTCCTCGCCCTCATCGGGCTGTTCAGCTACGAGGACGCCTACGTCCGCGCCGGCCAGTCCGTCCCGCTCTCCTGACCACCACATCGATCGCCAACGAGGAGTTCCCATGACACTCATGAACCACCCGCCGCACGAGAAGTGGCACGACTGGACCGAGCTCGACGCCAAGGCCTGGCCAGAGCGGGTCGAGCGCCACTACACGCTCGTCCCGACGACCTGCTTCAACTGCGAGGCTGCTTGTGGTCTTGTCGCATTCATCGACAAGGAGACCGGCGAAGTCGCGAAGTTTGAGGGCAACCCCGAGCATCCGGCGAGCCGCGGCCGCAACTGCGCCAAAGGCCCAGCCACCCTCAACCAGGTTCAAGACCCCGAGCGAATCCTCTATCCGATGCGCCGGGTGGGTGAGCGCGGATCAGGACAGTGGGAGCGGATCTCCTGGGACGAGGCGCTCGACCAGATCGGAAGCCGCATTCGCACCGCCATCACCGAGGGACGTGGCAACGAGGTCATGTACCACGTCGGCCGCCCCGGCGAGGACGGCTACACCGAGCGGGTCCTGTCGGCATGGGGTGTTGACGGCCACAACAGCCACACCAATATTTGCTCGTCGAACGCGCGCATCGGCTACCAGTCCTGGATGGGCCTCGACCGCCCCTCATCGGACTTCGCGAATGCCGAGGTCATCTTCCTCATCTCCTCGCACCTTGAGGCCGGCCACTACTTCAACCCGCACGCCCAGCGGATCATGGAGGGCAAGGCCCGAGGCGCGACGGTCATCTGCGTCGACCCCCGGCTCTCCAACACCGGCGCCAAGGCCGACTACTGGCTCGCGCCGTGGCCGGGCACCGAGGCGTTCATGATGCTCACGATCGCCCGGCTGTTGATCGCCAACGGCACGTGGGAGCGCGACTTCGTGCGGCGTTGGGTGAACTGGGAGACCTACCTGCAAAAGCGCCGGCCCGATCTCCCGTGCGAGTTCGAGAGCCTCGAACAGGCGTTGCTCGACGAGTACGCCGAGTACACCCCCGAGCGCGCCGAGCACGTCTGCGGCGTCTCCGGTGACACGCTTCGCGAGATCGCCGAGATCATCGGACGTCATCCCACCAAGTTCGCCTCGCACAACTGGCGCTCTGCCGGAGCCGGCAACCTCGGAGGCTGGCAGGTCGCCCGCACGCTGTTCTTCGTGAACGTGCTGACCGGATCGGTCGGCACGCCCGGCGGCACCAGCGGCAACGGCTGGAACAAGTTCACGCCTGCTCCGCCGAAGGGCGGCCAGCCGATCAAGGAGTGGAACGAGCTCAACTGGCCAATCGAGTATCCGCTCGCCTACCACGAGATGTCGATCCTCCTCCCCCACTTCTTGAACGAGGGCCGTGGACGTCTCGACACCTACTTCACGCGGGTCTACAACCCGGTGTGGACCAATCCCGACGGGTTCAGTTGGCTCGAGGCGCTGAAGGACACCGACCGTGTCGGCTGTCATGTCGCTCTCACGCCCACCTGGTCGGAGACTTCGTGGTTCGCTGACTACGTCTTGCCGATGGGTGTTGGCAGCGAGCGTCACGACATCGCCTCCTACGAGACCCACGCCGGCCGTTGGATCGGGTTCCGGCAGCCGGTGATGCGCCGCTACGCCGAACTCAACGGCGAGGAGGTCGGACCCGACTCGCGGTCGCATCAGTTCAATGTCGGCGAAGTCTGGGAGGAGAACGAGTTCTGGATTGACCTCTCTTGGCGAATCGATCCGGATGGCTCGCTCGGCATCCGCAAGTTCTTCGAGAGCGATGAACGTCCCGGCACGCCGATGGGAATCGACGAGTACTACGGCCGCATGTTCTCCGACAGCGTGCCCGGACTCGTCGAGGCGGCCACCGAAGCCGGCCAGAGCCCGCTCGAGTACATGCGCGACCGCGGTGCCTTCGCCGTTCCCGGCGACCCGTACCGCCCTTACGAGCGCCCGGTTGACCCATCAGCGGTCGAGGGGTGCACCAAGGACTCAACCGGTGTGTTCCGCAAGCCCGGCACCGAGGGCACTTGGGACGGCTCAAGCGAGTCGCTCAGCGGACTGGCGCTCGCCAAACTCGGCGACGGCTCGCCGGCGATCGAAGTCGATGGCGAGTTGAAGGAGGGCTTCCCGACACCGTCGAAGAAGCTGGAGTTGTTCTCGACCACGCTGAGCGACTGGGGTTGGGACGAGTACGCGACGCCGAAGTGGATTCCCTCACATGTCCACTGGGAGGACCTCGACCTCGAAGGGTCAGAGCGCATCCTGCTTCCGACATTCCGTATTCCGACGCTCATCCACACCCGGTCGGCCAACTCGAAGTGGTTGAACGAGATCTCTCACCGTCATCCACTCTGGATCCATCCGAGCGACGCCGAGCGACTCGGCATCGCCGAGAACGGACTGGTTCGCGTGTCCACGAGGATCGGACATTTCGTGATCTCCGCCTGGAGGACCGAGGGCATTCGTCCCGGAGTCGTGGCGGCCTCGCACCACATGGGTCGCTGGCGCATCGAAGAGGAGAAGGCTCGTTCCTGGGGCAACGGCCTCGCGATGATCGACAACGACGGCACGAGTTGGCGACTTCGCCGGACGAAAGGCATGAAGTCGTACAGCTCTTCGGATCCCGATACCGAGCGCATCTGGTGGAACGACACCGGCGTTCACCAGAACCTCACCTTCGCGGTGCAGCCGGATCCCATCTCGGGCATGCAGTGCTGGCACCAGCGGGTGCACGTGAGCCCGGCTGAGGAAGGCGACGAGTACGGCGATGTCGTCGTCGACACAGCGAAGAGCCGCGAGGCGTACCTCGATTGGTTGACCAAGACCCGCCCGGCACCTGGCCCGAACGGTCTTCGTCGACCCCTGTGGTACGCGCGGCCGCTCAAGCCGGTTCCGGAGGCGTACCTCGCCTGAGCGGGAGTGAAGCAACCTTGACGACTGACGGATTCGCGACTGGGGCTGCGACGCTCTCGAGAGAGAGCGCCAAGCCACTCTGGGCTCAACTCGAGGATGAGTTGCGTCGCCGGCTCGACCGTGGTGACTTCGCCGAGCGATTCCCGACCGACCGGGAGTTGATGACGGTCTACGGAGTGAGCCGCCACACGGCCCGACAGGCGGTTGGACAGTTGGGGGCCGACGGCATCGTGCGACGGGCCCGTGGAATCGGCACCTCGGTCGACGCCGCGCGCTTCGAGCAGTCACTCGGCTCGCTCTACAGCCTGTTCCAAGTGGTCGAGGCGTCCGGACTCGCCCAGACCTCCGAGGTTCTCACCCTGGAGACAACACGTGATATCGAGGCCGCTGAGCGACTCGAACTCCCCCATGACAGCGAGCTCGTGCTTCTCGAGCGCCTCCGCCTCGCCGGAGGTGAGCCGCTCGCCGTCGATCGCGCGTGGATGCCGGCCTCAATTGCCGCGGGGCTGCTCGACGTCGACTTCTCCCATACCTCGCTCTATGACGAGCTCGAGCGGGTGTCAGGATGCCGGCCAGGTTCAGGCCGCGAGCGGATTATCCCCCTGATGCCCGGTCCCGACGAGAGAGCGTTGCTCGGTCTCAGCGAAAGCGAGGCGGTGTTCTGCATCGATCGTCTCGGTTGTCATCGTGGACGACCGGTTGAGTGGCGTCGGACCCTCCTCCGAGGAGACCGCTTCTCCTTCGTCGCCGATTGGGCGGCCGGTCGAATGAGCGAACTGCGCCCCGAACACCGAACCGAATCCTGATCGTCGCCCGACATCGCGGGGCTGGATCGCTCCGCGCCGAGCCCGCCACCTAGCCTTCGGCTATGGCAACACCAGAACGTGCTCGAGACGTCGTCATCGTCGAGGCCGTCCGCACTCCGGTCGGCCGGCGCAACGGATCCCTCGCTGGAGTCCACCCGGCCGAGCTGCTCTCCACGGCGCTGTCGGCGCTCATCGCTCGAAGTGGCATCGATCCTGGTGAGGTCGAACAGGTCGTTGGCGGGTGCGTCAGCCAAGTCGGCGAGCAGAGCTTCAACATCACCCGCACTGCCTGGCTGTCCGCCGGACTCCCGCTCACGACAGCAGCGACCTCGGTCGATACCCAATGCGGATCGAGCCAGCAAGCCACCGGGCTCGCCTACTCGCTGATCGCATCGGGTGTCGTCGACACCGCGGTGGCCTGCGGTGTCGAGGCGATGTCGCGGGTGCCCATCGGTTCGAACTCCTCCCGCCGACTCGGACTCGGCGTCCCGATCCCCTCGTCGTACTTCGAGAACTACGAGTTCACCTCTCAGTTCGAGGGAGCTGAGCGGATCGCGGAGCGGTGGGAGATCACTCGTGACGACACGGACCGTCTCGGTCTCTCATCCCAGGAGCGCGCCGCGACCGCGCGGGCGGAAGGTCGATTCGAACCGCAGATCGTTCCCGTGGTCGCGCCAGTACTCGGCGAAGATGGCGAGCCGACCGGTGAAACGGTCACCCTCGCCCACGACGAAGGCATCCGAGACACTTCACTCGAGCGTCTCTCGACCTTGAAGCCCGTCGCCCGCGAGAACGGTGTTCACACCGCCGGCAACTCGTCTCAGATCTCCGACGGCGCATCGGCCCTGCTCATGATGACGGCCACTCGAGCCGAGGCGCTCGACCTCAAGCCGCGGGCCCGAGTGGTCGACACCTGCCTCGTCGGTGTCGACCCGGTCCTTATGCTCACCGGGCCGATCGACGCGACTCGACGCCTTCTCGACAGGAACGGGCTCGGCATCGGCGATATCGACACCTTCGAGATCAACGAGGCCTTCGCCTCCGTCGTGCTCGCCTGGGCCCGAGAACTCGGAGCCGATCTCGACCGCACCAATCCGAACGGAGGCGCGATCGCTCTTGGTCACCCGCTCGGTGCCACCGGTGGCGTGCTCCTCACCAAGGCGCTCAGCGAGCTCGAGCGCACCGGTGGCCGATTCGGACTGGTGTCGATGTGCTGTGGCGGCGGACTCGGCACCGGCACGCTCATCGAGCGCCTCTGAGATCCCGCCTTGCCGCCCTCGCGGTCATCTGCTCCGCCTGCGCGAGCATCTCGCAGCCGCTCGACGGCTCGACCGCGGTCATCCTCGAGGTCATCGATGGGGACACCGTCGTCGCCTCGCTATCGGGCATCACGGAGCGCATCCGACTGCTCGGCATCGACACTCCGGAGGTCGCTCGCGACGGTGCACCGGCCGAGTGCGGCGCGGATCTGGCCACGGATGCTCTCTCGGTCATCCTCCCCATCGGTTCAAGGGTCTCGCTCCGCCGAGAGATCGTCGGACGGGATCACTACGGCCGGATCTTGGCTCACGTCATTCCCGCCGGTTCGGACCGACCGAGTGCCCTGACGATGGCCGAGCGAGGATTCGCCCGAGCCATGCCGATCGAACCGAACACGGCGCTGAGCGACACCATCGAACGGGCGGTGTCCTCGGCCAAGTCAGCTCGCCGCGGTATCTGGGCCCTCTGCCCAACCAGCGACCGATAGCGTCGTTCCGGTGAGCGAGCTCGCAGAACGTCTCGGCCACAGCTCAGACGCGCGTCTGCTGATCGTCTCGTGCGACGACCTGGGATCCTGCCACGCCGCCAACCTCGGCGTGCTCGACGCCCTCCGAACAGGAGCGGCGACTTGCGCCTCGATCATGGTTCCCGCCCCGTGGGCCCGCCACGCCACCGAGTTGCTCGAACCGGGCGATGACATCGGCGTGCACCTGACTTTGAACGCGGAGCATGACATCTACCGCTGGGGTCCAATCACCCACGCTCCATCGCTGCTCTCGGGCGAGGGAGGGTTTCCGCGAAACACGGCCGATCTGTGGGAGCACGCCGACCTCGATGAGGTCCGTCGCGAATTGCGCGCCCAAGTCAACCGCGCCCTCGCTTGGGGTGTCGATGTGACCCATCTCGCCCCTCACCTCAGTGCGATCACCTTGCGCCCCGAATTCTTCGACGTCTATCTCGAACTCGCGACCGAGTTCACGTTGCCGATTCGTCTGCCCTCAACCGTCACCGAAGCCGAAGCCGGCTTCCCCTACCGACGGCTCGCCGCGGAGGAGGGTGTCCTCTTCCCGGATCACTTCGATCACGACTGGAGAGCAGGCTCGCGGGATCGCCTGCTTCGCTCCATCGCCGAGCTCGCTCCCGGGGTCACCGAAGTGCACATTCAGCCAGTGGTCGACACGCCGGAGGTGCGCGCGCTCTCGTCTTCGGCTGAGGCGTGGATTGACGACCACCGGCTCGCCGTCGATGGGACGCTCGCCGATGCCGTGAAAGAGGTCGGAGCGGCGCTGATCGGCTACCGCGATCTCCGCGACCTCATGCGTTCGAACTGAGGGCGCGCGGCGCCACTCGATCCGTGACGAGTCACTCCGCGACGAGACGTTGCACCATCTCGTCGATGGTGCCGTCGGAGAGCGCGTCGAGAATCGTCCCCGTGTGACCCTTGGCCTTCAGGCGGCCCCGCATGTACTCAACCGTCGCTGAGAACCCAGCTTCGGTGGCCACCTTGAGTGGAACCGTCACCGTCGCCTCAGCATCCTCAGGCCCCTCGCTTCGATCGTCAGCGCGGGGGATCTCAACGGTGCAGCGAATACTCATCCAGAGGCCTCGACGACGAGCGAGATGCCGGCGAGGAGGTCGTCCTCCTCGTCGAGACCCGGGATCGGTCCGACCTCTGATCGAGCGAGAATCCAATCCTCATACGGGTAGACGGCCTCGAGTTCGGCGTCGTCGAGGCCGAACCAGAACGATGCGTTTGGATCGATCTGCGTGGCATGCGCCCGAAGGGCACCCGTGCGGGCCCACATGAAACCCGTGACATCGATCCGGGTGGTGATGCGGTGGTCTTGATCTAGGCGCTCAAACCACGAGTCGTCGAAGGGGGACTCGCCAAGTTTGTCGGTGAGGGCTCGATGAACGGCCTCGATACGGCGGCGCGTCCACGTCGAGTAGTAGAGCTTGAGCGGTTGGAAGACGGGTCCTCGATCCGGATACCACTGAGGGTCGCCGGCGCGATCGAAGGCGAGCACCGAGATCTCGTGGACTCGGATGTGATCCGGATGCGGGTAGCCGCTGTGATCGTCGCCGTAGGTCATGATCACAGCGGGTTGCTCGCGTCGGATGATCTCGACAAGGTCACCGACCTCGGTATCGAGATCCGCGCAGTGAAAGCAGTCGGGATGCGAGTTGGCCTCGGAGTCGGCCATCCCGGAGTCGCGGTAGCCGAGCATGACGACCTCGTCGAATCCGATGACCTCCGCCGAGCGAGCCAGTTCGAGCGGGCGCAACTCTGCCAACAGCTTGCGCGACTCGGCCTCGTCGAGCCCATGGAACGGCTGACCAGGCTCAGCGAGCGACGGGTTTTGAAGATCACCCTCCTCGCCGCCGGTGCAGCAGACCAAGACGGTTCGAACCCCTCGTGAGCCGTACATCGCGAGGGTCGGAGCCCCCTTCGACGCCTCATCGTCGGGGTGCGCGTGCACGGTCAAGATGGTGGTGGGAGGACCGCCAGACACGCCTGTGAGGCTACCGGTAGCCTTCGGGCCGTGCGAGGACGTAACGGGCTCACCGTGGCGTTATTGGTGGTGGCACTGATCACCTCGGTGTCGGCCTGCGATACCGGCGATGGCCGGGAGTTGCGCGATCCGACGGTGCCGTATGTTCCCCCGACCGAGCCCACGGAGAGTCCATGACGGTGGAGGTCGTCGACATCGTCGTCGACCGCGAACGTTCGCTCGGTGTCGCCTGGGAGGACGGCAGCCGTCTCGACATATCGCTGCGTGACCTTCGCTCCCTCTGCCCCTGCGCGGGGTGTATCGGGGTCAGAGAACGAGGGGCCGAGATCGAGCCGCCGGCAGGTCTGTCCGCGCTCTCCGCCGAGCTTCATGGCAATTGGGGTCTCGCCATCCGCTGGTCTGATGGCCACGAAACGGGGATTTACGGCTGGGAAATGCTGCGCTCGCTGGCGGGAGGCGTCGGCGAGTGAACCTTCCCCCACCGACCACTCCCCCGGTGGAGATCATCTCGTGCTACCGGCATCCCGCCCGGCCAGCCGGTCGGCGCTGCACGCGCTGTGGTCGGCCCTGTTGCGACGACTGCCTCACCCGCGCGGCCGTCGGGTCGAACTGTCCTGACTGCCTGAAGGCATCGCGTCCCGCTGCAACCACGCGAGTTCGTCACTGGCAGGCGCGCCACGCCGCGCTCGTCACCCGCTCCTTGATCGCCGTCAACCTCGCGGTGTTTATCTACATCACCCTCGCGGAGCCATCCAGCCTGGGCGGCGGGATATCGCGGGGGCAGTTCAACCTGGGACTGAGCGCGCGCTTCCTACTCGAGTCTCCCGCGGAGTGGTACCGCTTGGTCTCGTCGGGGTTCATTCACTTCGGACTCATCCACATCGGTTTCAACATGTACCTCCTCTTCCAACTCGGCAATCTGCTCGAGCCCGAGGTGGGTCGTGTTCGGTTCGGCCTCGCCTATCTCGCGGCACTACTCGGCGGCTCCGCCGGCGCGATGGTGCTTCAGCCGAACGGCCTCCACGGCGGGGCGTCAGGGGCAGTCTTCGGGCTCATGGGCCTGGCCTTCGTTGGATTCCGGCTGCGCGGCATCAACCCGATGAACACCGGTATCGGCTCGCTGTTGATCCTCAACTTGATGATCACCTTCGTCATCCCCGGGATCTCGGTCGGCGGACACCTCGGTGGCGTCCTCGTCGGGGCCGCCGCCGCACCGCTGCTGCTGTCTCCGAGGCGCGTCGAACCGGCCCGAGCGATCGCCGGGCTCCTCGTGCTGATCGTCGCTTCAGCCCTGATCGCGTTGGTATCCGTCGGCGCAATCTGAGGACTGTCACACCCCTTTCGCATGATGGGGATATGGCAACACAGACCATCCACAAGACGGGCGCGGGTCACGCCGACGGGGTCGCTGATCAGCTCCCGGAACCGGTGCAACTCAGCCTGCTCGGCACGAGTCGGCTCGATCCCAGCTTGCGGCTCGACCTCGAAACCCGTCGCCGCGGCATGCGGCATATCGCCGAGATCCGGGCCATGCTCGAGGAGCGTCGTCGGCAGCGGCTCGATAGCCGCGATGCGGCGTAAACCGAGTGCCTCAGCCTGCGCTCGGTGAGAGCGAGCGCACGGCCTCGAAGAAATCGAGTTCCGGATCAAGCGGAAGGATCGCAAGCGAGGTGGTCGTCACCCCGTTATCGAAGTAATCGGCGATCCGCGACCGGCAATACTCGGCGCTTCCGTGGATCACCAAGGCGTCCACCACCTCGTCGGGGATCACCGCGAGCGCTCCCTTGCGGTCACCAGCCGCCCAGGCCTCCCACATCGGCCGAAGCGCGTCCCCCCGACCGAGCCACTCCTGAAACGCGGCGTACACCGGCACGTTCATGTACGCGGCGATGGCACGGCGCGCGCCCTCTCGCACTACCTCGGCCCGTTCACTCGGGCAGACGAAGATCCTCGCGACCACCTCCCGGGCCTCGCCTCCCGCCGCGCCGTGAACCACCGAGGCGACCGTCGGCACGTCCTCGGGAGCAAGCCAGTTGATGATTACCCCGTCAGCCTCGCGACCGGCCATCGCCAGCATCTGCTCACGGAGCGCCGCCACCAACACTGGCGGCGCCACCTCGGGCCGCACTCCGAGGCGGAAGCCATCCACCTCGAAGGTGTCGAACTTCCGCGACACCTTCTCACCAGCGAAGGCTTCCCGTAAGAACCTCACCATGTCCCGAACGCGACGGTACGGGTACTCGAACGGAATGCCGTTCCAGCGTTCGACGATCACATTGCTCGATGACCCGAGGCCGAGGGCGAATCGTCCGGGTGCCGCGTCGGCGAGTGACGCCGCGCTTTGGGCCATACACGCGGGCGCTCTGGTGTACGCCGGGATGATCGCGGTGCCGAGGCGCAGCCGCGGTTCCCACGCCGCGGCGAGCGCGAGTGGTGTGAACCCGTCGGCGCCATCGCTCTCGGCGCTCCAGATATCCGTGTAGCCAAGGTCGGCGAGTTCGCAGAGACGGTCACGCTGCGCGTGGAGGTGCCCGGGGAGCGGCACGGTCATACCTGGTCGGCGTTGATCCATGCCGCGACCCTAGGTGCCGCCCGCCCATCGACCGGACTCGGGCCCTCGAGGTCGCCCGCCAGCAGTCGCACCGTGACGACCGTCACCGCCCACAGAGCCGCCGACTAGTTTGGCGGCCGTGAAAGTTCCGATGACCGTCAACGACTTCATTCGACGAGCCGAACTCGTCTACCCGGACCGCACGGCGGTCGTCGACGAGCCCGATCAGCCCGCGGAGTCTTGGGAGTCCTTCGACTACGCCGAGATGGCACGTCGCGCCCGGGCGATTGCCGCCGGCCTCGACGCCCTCGGTATCGCCGCTGGAGAACGGGTGGCGATGGTCTCGCACAACTCCGCGCGCCTGCTCACCGCCCTCTTCGGGGTGTCGGGCTCAGGGAGAATCCTTGTGCCGGTCAACTTCCGCCTTGTCGCAGAAGAGGTCTCCTACATCGTGGAGCACTCCGGTGCCCGCATTCTGCTCGTCGACCCCGAACTCGAGGAGGCATTGGCGTCCGTCGAATGCGAGATGAAGTGGACCATCGGAGCCGAAACCGACGCGAAGCTCATGCGCTTCGACATCGAGCCTCAGGCGTGGGAGCCCGACGAGGACGCGACCGCCACCATCAACTACACATCCGGAACGACCGCGAGGCCGAAGGGGGTGCAGCTCACCCATCGCAACGTGTGGCTGAACGCAGCCGTCTTCGGCTGGCATATGGGAGTTAGTGACCGCGACGTCTATCTGCACACCCTGCCGCAGTTCCATTGCAACGGCTGGGGCATGCTCTACGCGGTCACCGGCATGGGGGCGCGCCACGTCATCATCCGCAAAATCGACGGTGCTGAGATCCTCCGACGGGTCGAGGCGGAGGGGGTCACGCTCATGTGCGGCGCTCCGGCCGTGCTGAACATGATTCTGGATGCCGCCGCCGACTGGAAGGGCCCGATTCCCGGTGCCGGTCGCGTTCGAATCGTGGTGGCGGGCGCGCCGCCTCCCACGCGCACGATCGAGCGATGCGAAACGGAGCTCGGCTGGGAGTTCGTTCAGATTTACGGGCTCACCGAGACCGCTCCCGTCCTCACCATGAACCGCGGCCGCGCCGAATGGGACGCGCTCACCGCGGGCGAGCGGGCCACCCTGCTCAACCGAGCCGGGGCCCCGGTCATCGGCTGCACGATGGATGTCGACCACGAGGGCGAGGTGCTCGCCCGAGGCAACATGATCATGGAGGGCTACTGGGAGCAGCCTGAGTCGACCGCCGAGGCGATCCGTGAGGGCTTCTTCCACACCGGAGACGGAGGGTCGATCGACGCGGCGAACTACGTCACGATCTCCGACCGGAAGAAGGACGTCATCATCTCCGGAGGGGAGAACGTCTCCTCAATCGAGGTGGAGGACGCGATCTTCCAGCATCCCGAGGTGACCGAGGTCGCCGTCATCGGCATCCCGGACGAGAAGTGGGGCGAGCTCGTTACCGCGCTCGTTGTCACCACCCCCGGCTCCGAGCTCTCGGAAGAGGACGTGATCTCGTGGACCCGCACGAAACTCGCCGGCTATAAGTGCCCGAAGAAGGTCGAGTTCCGCACTGAGCTCGCTCGAACCGCAACCGGCAAGCTCCAGAAGTTCAAGTTGCGCCAGCCCTTCTGGGAGGGCCACGACCGACAGGTCAACTGAGCACGCTCTCGCCGGTCAGCCGGCCAACACTGCTCGCGCCACGAGATCCATGCCGAACGCGGTGAGAATCGCGAGGTAGAGGAGGCCGGTGGCGGCCATCACCGCGGAGTACTGACGCTCCCTGAGCGCTGCCCGCGTGACGAACACCAGGACGATCGTCGTGATCGTGCACGCGAGCCAGAACCAGCCGAGTTGGCCACCCCATCCGTCGTCCACCGAACCCGACAGCACGCTCAACATCCCGGTTGGCAGCAGCATCACGACGAGTTCGGCCGGCCAGAGGGCGCCGAGAGCGCCCACGATCTCGTTGAGGAGCGACCGAGGCAGGCCCGGCTGAACGAGGTACCAATGCCCGAGCAACATGGCATCGGTGACCGCGCCAAGAAACAGGGCCCCGACCAACACCCTCAGGACCGACACCACTTCGTCCGAGCCCGAGCCGTCAACGGCTGAGTACGCACCGGCGATGAGCCCGATCACGCCAAGTGCGACGGGAACGAGGTCGAGCAGCGGGGGGAACTCGGAACCTCGAGTCGAGCCACGTTCGGATCCCCGCTCGATTCCCGTCATGGCCGCGACCCTCGCCGACCGACGGTCGTGCTCGGCCTCGGCCAGCGCCACTCCGGCGTGACGACGGACGATTGACACCGCGAGCACCGCGCAACACGCGATGACGACCGCCGCAGCGGACAACTCACGAACACCGAACCCTTCGGTGCGCAGGCCGGCCGCAAGCCCGAGAGCAGCGAGCGCGGCATAGACGCCGCGAAGGAGCCATCCGTAGCCGACGCCCACCACGCGGCGGCGAGTGGTGAACCAGCACATCGCCATCCCACCGACCGACCACTGGAGTGCGACGGTCGCGGCGTCGAGACGGATCACGTCGGCGGAGGGTACTGCCCGTAGCCTTCGGACGGGATGGGTCATCGCTTCGCCTTGCTCGCCGCAGTGGCGATTGTGACCGGATGCGCCACCGGACCTCGCCCCACGTTGGTCGACACTCCCCCGGTCGCCGACCCAGGGTCCCGCGAGGTCCTCAACCTCATGGCTGGGGCGGACTCCGCCGAATTCACCGCGTCGTATCTCATCTTCACGAAATTCGGAGGGGCGACGACCCCAGCGGTCGTCACCCAGAGCGGCTCCCGCCGCTCGATCACCGTCGGCCACACCCGATTCCTCGTCGACGGCGAGCGAACCGCGACCTGCGACCTCATCGAAGCCTCCTGCGAGAGCGGCATCAACGACGCCGCGATCAGCGATGTGCAGGTCACCCACCAGTTCTGGTCGCGGGCGATGGAGAACCGCCTGAGAACCGATGCCAACCGCTCGATCGGTCCGGGCACCGTGACCGACTACTCGGTCGCTGGCCTGACCGCGCGTTGTGTGGCGGTGCCGGTGGTTGGCGGCGACAAGTCCTACTGCGCGCTCCCCTCGGGGGTGCTCGCCGGCTACGACGGGGCCGACCTCACCATCGACCTTGTGACTTACGAGGATCGCGCCGACGAGTCACTGCTCGCCACCCGCTGAGCCCGATCAGACGAAGGCGAGGGCGTGGTCAGCGCGGTTCAACCGACGCGGACCCTGCTCGGTGGCGACCACGATGTCCTCGAGTCGCATTCCCCAGCGTCCGGGCACGTAGATGCCCGGCTCGACACTGAAGGCGTGCCCAGCGACCAGCGGACGTGAGTTCCCCTCGACCATGTACGGGTCCTCGTGCTCCTCCATCCCGATCCCGTGTCCGGTCCGATGGATGAAGTACTCGCCATAGCCGGCTTCGGTGATCACGCGTCTTGCGGCGCGGTCGACCTCCTCACACGGCGTGCCGATGACTGCCGCCTCGACCGCCGCCTGCTGAGCGGCTCGAAGCACCGCCCACGCCTCGACCACCTCAGGATCAGGGTCACCGACGACCACACAGCGTGTGATGTCCGAGCAGTATCCGGCCATCGTCCCGCCGAAATCACAGAGCACGAGGTCGCCCTCCTCGATGACTCGGGGACCAGGATGATGATGCGGGCTCGCCGCGTTCGGGCCGGTAGCGACGATCGCGAAGTTCACCCGCTCGTGCCCTGCGTCGAGGATGCGCCGCGACAGGTCGGCCGACACCTCGGCCTCAGTTCGCCCGAGCAGCGGAATGCGTCCCGCCTGAAGTTCCGCCGCGATGCCGTCGACGGCCGAGCCGGCGGCCGCTAGTGCGTCGATCTCGGCGTCGTCCTTCACGATCCGCAGATCGCCGACGACGTCCACGGCGCGCAGCACGCTGAGATCGGGCATCCGCTCGAGGAGCTCAACAAGGAAGCGCGCCCACATCTGGTCGCCGATGGCGACGCGACGACGAGTTCCGAGCAGGCCGGCGATCACACCGATGGCGTCGTCGGTCTCGTGCCAAGGAACGATCGAGAACGCCCCGGGCATCTCGGTGACCCTCGCTGCCTCGAGCGCTGGCACCACCAGGCTGGCCTCACCATCGGGAAGCACCACGAGCATCGTGACCCGTTCGAGAGGCATGGCTTCGTAGCCGGCGAGATACGGAAGATCGCGCCCAACCGAGACGAGGAGTGCCTCGACGCCATGGGAGCGCATCGCCGCTCGAGCGCGGTCGAGACGGGCAGCGATCAGGGCTGGATCGAGGTGCGCGGACGCCATGGCGACAGTCAAGCAGGAGCGCCAGCCGCGCGCGAGCCGAGGGACACCGGAACGACGCCCGCGGCGCGGGCTGCCTCTCCTGCGTGGTGACTCGACCGGGTGAGGGGGCTCGACTCCACATGACGGATGCCGAGGCCCTTCGCCACCTCGGCCCAGTGCACAAACTCGGCCGGCTCGACCCAGCGGTCAACAGCAAGGTGGTTCGAGGTGGGGCGCAGGTATTGGCCGAGGGTGACGATCGAGACACCGACCGCGGCGAGGTCAGCGAGGCATCCTTCGATCTCGCGCTCCTCCTCTCCGATTCCGAGCATGATCCCGGACTTGGTCACGAGGTCGGCCTCGGCGGCGCGAGCGAGGACCGTAAGACTTCGGGCATAGCCCGCCGAGGGGCGAACGGCTCGCTGCAGTCGCGCGACCGTCTCGACATTGTGGTTGAGAACGTCGGGACGCGCGGCGAACAGCATGGCGAGCGCATCGGCGTCGCCTCCGGCATCGGAGATGAGCGTCTCCACGGTCGTCGACGGGGCGGCTTCACGTATCGCGCGGACACACCGCGCGACGTGACCGAGCCCCCCATCATCGAGGTCGTCTCGGGCGACCATGGTCAACACCGCATGATCCAACCCCATTCTCGACACCGCCTCCGCGACCCGGTCGGGTTCGTCCACGGCGGGGGCCTCAGGACGGCGGGTGTCGACCAGGCAGAAGCCACAAGCCCGTGTGCACCGCTCGCCGAGCACCATGAAGGTCGCGGTGCCCTCCGACCAGCACTCCGAGAGATTCGGGCATCCCGCGTCCTCACAGACGGTGACGAGGTCGAGCGAGCGCAACGTGCGACGTAAGGCCAGAACCTCCTCCCCGTGACGAACGACCGGACGAAGCCACTCCGGCTTTCGCGACTCGATGTTGAGCCCCTCGGCGAGCCCAGCCTCGCCAGCCCGGACGCTCAATCGGGAGAGAGCACCGGGGCCAGCTCCACGAGAGAACGGCGCGAGGTCATCGGTGCTGCGCCTCCAGACGATGTCCTGCCGTTCGATTCGCCCGTCGCCGAAATGACGACCGGCGACTTCCGCGACGGCATCGACCAGGGCGCGCATGTCGACGTCGACGCCCTCTTCGTGGAGGCTGGTGACCGGGCGATCGTCGATCCCGCAGGCGATGATGTGGCGCCGCAGGTAGTCCATGTCGGTCGAGAGGTTCAGGTTGAACCCATGCATGCTCCGCCCGTGGGAGATCCGAACCCCAACCGCGGCGATCTTCCGCGGGTTGGCGCCATCAGCGTCGATCCAGACGCCGGGATACCCATCGAGTCGTCCGGCGCTCAACCCGAGGTGAGCCAGAGCGTCGATCACCACCCCTTCGACCCGGCGAACGTGATCGAGGGAGCCCTTGCCGCTCTCGGTCGTGACAATCGGGTAGCCCGTGAGCTGGCCCGGACCGTGGTAGGTGATGTCACCCCCACGATCGACCGGAACGAGCTCAGCGCCGACGGTCGCCGGGTCGCACAGAAGGTTCCGCCCGAGATCGGCGTGGCGTCCGTGGGTGAAGACGTGGTCGTGTTCGAGCAGGAGCAGGTGCTCCCCCACGCCCTCGTGGCAGAGCCTTCGCTGCAGGTCGAGAGCCTCCCGGTAGGCGACTCGTCCGAGCCAGCGCACCCGGAGCGGACCGCTCATCTCAGAGTTCCGCCGACCAGTCCCGGGTCTCGAGGATCTGCTTCACCCGCTTCAGGAAGCCCGCCGCGTACGCGCCGTCGAAGGCGCGGTGATCCCAGCTCATGGCGAGATTGCCAACGGGGTGGATCACGATCGCCTCTCCACCATCGGCCATCGCGGCCACGACTGGCCTACGGACGACCGCGTCGGTCGAGATGATGCCGACCTGAGGCTGGTTGATGATCGGCATCGTCAGCACCGAACCGGCTGAGCCGTTGTTCGAGATGGTGAACGTGCCGCCTTGGATCTCATCGGGGCTGAGCCGGCGCGCTTTCGCGCGATCCGCCAGGTCGCGGATCTCGCGCGCGATCGCTCGGAGACGCTTCGCCTCGGCGCTGCGGACCACCGGGGCGAGGAGTCCCTCGTGATCGAGATCCACCGCGATGCCGAGGTCGACGTAGCCGTGCACCACGAGACGGTCCCCATCGACGCTCGCGTTGAGATGCGGGAACTCGGCGAGCGCGTCGACGATGGCGCGGGCGACGAACGGGAGGTAGGTGAGCGAGAAGCCCTCGGCGGCACGGAACTCGGCCTTCACGGCCGATCGGGTCGCATCGACGTTGGAGTAGTCGACCTCCACCACGCTGAAGGCGTGCGGCGAGATGGACTTGCTCTCCACCATGTGACTGCCGGTGAGCTGTCGGATCTTGGACAACGGAACCACCGTGTCGCGATCGCCGGCGAGCACCTCCGCCGGTGAGTGAGCCGCGGGAGCTCGCGCCGCCGCAGGGGCAGGAGCCGGCGCAGAAGCGGGAGTCGCTGCCGGGACAGGAGCGGGGGCCGGGGCTGGAGCCGGCACTGGTGCAGGGGCGGGCGCGCCGGAGTTGCGGCTATCGAGGTGATCGAGCACGTCCTCGCGGGTGATGCGCCCTCCTGGGCCGGTGCCAGTGATCGCATCGACGTCGAGACCGTTCTCGTTGACGAGTCGCCTCACGACTGGCGAGAGCAACCGGCTGTCTCGCACTGCCTGAGTCGGCGCCGCCGGGGCAGGGCTCGGAGCAGGCGCCGGCGCGGAAGCAGGCGCGGGAGCCGGAGCAGGCGC